>CAYTDJ010000129.1:0-7025 GCA_964436265.1 uncultured Chloracidobacterium sp.
ACCGATAGCGTTTGCGAACTAGTCTGAGTCGCCAGAAACATGAACGCAAAAAACGCGGCAAAAATGTGTACGGGGATTCTTTTGGGCATGATTTGTTGAATGTAAATTGGTTATGGTTCGTCGTCAGACGTAGCTTCAAGCAAAGCTTCCAGATGTTTCAGGCCGGGAACATCTTTTTCGCGGCCAGCGGCAGTTTTGGCTTTGATCAAGCCTTCGACAGAAAGAACATCTACATCGAATCCATATAAATGAAACGAGGTCGATTCTCTTAAAACGTCGTCGTAGGTTCCAATCCCTTTCACTTCCGAGAGAAGGTCAATGTCACCTATCGAAGTATTTAGCGTGAAAACAGTACCATTTGATAATGTCGAAGAATCCCAAATAAAAGGAAGATCGTCAGGGAGGCCTCGCAAGCGCGGACTGAAGGGAGCCAATGCACGAGTGATTTTTTCTAGATTAGATCGACTACGGTCAAAACAAAAGTCAATGTCGTATGTTACATAGGCTGCGGAATGAATATTCAAAGCGACTCCGCCAATGATACAGAAATTCACCGATTCGGACGCCATCGCAACGATAGCTTTTTCAATATCGATCATTGTCCGCTTTGTTTTGATCTGGTGGCTTCACTACGAAGCTTTTCAAAGCTGATCATTGCTTCTTGAAGTTTTTGAAGCCTTTGTTCGGGCGTCAGCCGCATATTCTCAACTATTAGGGATGTGTCGATCCCATACTTAACGGCTGCCTCGATCTTGCTTCCCGGACGCGGATTTAGAAGTTTTTCTTCGGGTGTCCTCATCACCCCATTTTACGGCAATTCCAATGCCGCTGCACGTTTTTCTGCCTTTTGGGCTTCGGTCAGTCGTTTGTATTCGTAGATCGCATTTTCCCAGGTTCCATACATTGCGTTTGGCAGGACGATGAATTTGCGTCCCCAGTCGTCATGAGCCTTTTCCGTTTCTGCATATCGCTCGGCCGTCGATTTCCTCTCGAATAGACCGGAAAAGTCATCCAGGTTGTCACCGATAAGCATGACGATCCGATACTGCGCACTGACCGCGGCCCTTCGCGGGTCTTTGCTCGAATCCTTATCGCGCAACATTACATTCGCCGTCGACACATCCCGGAATCCTGCTTTCTGCAGGTTGTCGATAGTCGCGGCTTTCTGCACTTCGTCTCGATTGGAAACGTAAAATATCTTTACCCCTTTCGAGACCGCATAATTAAGGAACTCGACCGCTCCCGGAACAGGCTTTGCTTTCCGCAACTCACTCCATGCGTACCAGTCCGCCGTGTTGAACGGGCGTCCGGTAATGATGCCTTTTGCATTGGCGGGCGAATTATCCAGCACGGTCTCGTCGATGTCGACAACAATGGCCCTTGGCCTCTTGCGTTCTGTTTTAGGCAGTTTTTTCAGATTCTTCTTTTCAAGGTCGGCATCCAGCCGAAGACGCGCGAGGTTATAGGCCTGATACGCCAGAGCCCGATATTCAGCGGCCTTTTGCGTATAAAGAACGCCGCCGGTCTGGTAATCGAGATCGCTTTTGGGCGCGGGCTGCTGAGCTGCGATCACCGAATGGAGAGCTAACGAAACTAAGAAGATACGGAGGATACGGCGATTGATGTGCGAAATGAACATAATTTCTCTTGGATCGATGAGATGTTTGGATTATAAAGTATCCATGCCGACCATACCCAGAGAAAAACTCACGCAGGACGAGCGGGAAGAGCGCGAACGTGAACGGCATCCTGTGAACGATGATGATGAAGACCTTCGGTATTATTACGATGACGCTCACGGATATCGAGATTATGATCCCGAATCCGATGATGATGAGTTTGACGATTAGCCGTTTGGCGCGTCCGAAGGCTCGATGTTTACCACTATGCTTCGCCACTTGCCTTGGGAGAAGCGAAGTATGCTCAAGACACACCGCGATGCGTGTCCCGCGAGTATCGCCAACCAGATGTGCATCGGCTCAAGTCCCCATGTTCTCTTGATAACGAAACAGATCGATAGCGGTATCACGACCTGAGAAACGATCGAGATATAAAGCGGCCCCTTCGTGTCACCCGTACCTTGAAGGCCGCCGGTGTAAGCGAGTGCGACGGAAAGAAACATCCCCGAAAATGCCAGCACTCGCAGTAAATGTACACCGATATCAAGTACCGCGGGATCGGTCATATTAAAAATGCCGAGCAGCTGCGCTGGAAAGAAGAAAAACAAAAAGCCGATGAATGTCGAACCGAGAAGACCGATCCGGGCGGCCGCGTGAACTGCTGCATTTGCCCGGTCGGGATGCCCGGCTCCAAGATTCTGTCCCGCGACAGCGGAAGCGGCTCCCATTAATCCCATCGACGTCCACGTGATCAAAGAGAACAACTGAACATACGACACCGCATATGCGGCCTGCGCAGCGGCGCTCTGGGCCAGAGAACCGATGAATGAAAGCAATAGAACGCCGCCCACGTTCATCGCAATACCTTGAATACCGGCAGGCAAGCCAAACTTGAAAAGCTTTCGAATTACGCTCCAATCCGGAGCCCAACTGCCGCCCCGAGGGAACGAGACTGCCCAACCGCCTGACCAAAGTTTCCAGAGTGCGAACAACGACACAGAGCCGGAAGCAATACATGTCCCCATCGCCGAACCCGTTGTGCCGAATGCCGGGATCGGCCCCAATCCTCGGATCAGAATTACATTCAGCACGAGGTTCAACACTGTCATCGCAATACCGAGCACCATCGGTGTTCTTGCATCGCCGGCTGAGCGAAGCGCACCGCCAAGCATGAAAAAGATCAGCATGCCGCCGCTACCCACGTACATTATGCGAAGAAAGGGAAGTGCCTCGGCCTTTACCTCAGGTGCTGTATTTACGAAGTCGAGAAGGTAAGGTGCGGCGAAATAGCCGACCGGCGCGAGGATGCCGAACGACATTATGATCGCGGTAAGAAAAGCCTGATAGACCGTCCGGTTTACCTTTTCTTCATCGCCGGCACCGGCAAACCTTGCGACTAACACACTCATGCCGATAAAGATCGACGATATAAAGACGATGACGACTATCCAGAGCTGTATGCTAACTCCGATCGCGGCATTACCGCGATATCCCACGAGATTGCCGACCAGTGCATGGTCGATGATCCCCTGAATACCTCCGATCATGCTGGCAAGCACGCTCGGCCACGCGATCTTCCAGACCGCCCGCGAAAGTGGGCCTTCAACGATCGCACGGTCGTATTTCCTGGTTTTGACCTCTACGGGAGCCGGGGCGTCTGTTTCTGTGTTCGGTTCGGTCGTCTCTATCGATTCACTCATCTGGTTCCAGATCCTTTCCTTCGACAAAGACGCAAGTATACCGCGTCAGAGGACAATTAGCTTGCATCTCTACGCCCATCTCGGTTCGCCAGCTATCGACTTGTTCGGCCTTTGGCCACGACAACCAATAGGACACCGATTATGAACGGAAATGCTGCCGTCATTGGCGCATATATCGCTGAAATAATGACGGCCCCCACCATGATCACCGTCAACAACCAGGCAGCAAGCGGTGTAAGGCCGGGTCTGACCTTAAGGAGCCATGGCAGTACAAGCCCGACAGCACCGAGTATCTCACACGCGCCGATGAACAATATGAACCAATGAGGAAGTTTCAACGGCATTTGAGCTGCCATTTCCTCATAAGGCATCAAAAATTTGGAGACGCCTGCAAACAAGAAAAGGAATGCAAGCAAGACCTGTAACAGCCAAAGCACAATATTCATGTTCTTAAACTCCTGGTAATCGATCCCACACGGACCTGACATAGATCCCAAGCCGGTCGAGACATTGTGTCCATCCGCCGTTGTGCTGATCTCGGTATTCAGTTGATTCAAATAGTGACTGGTGCAGTCGCAAAGCCGTTTTGTCGCCAACGTCCGCGAATGTGATCTCGGCGATCGTGCTGCTCCAAAGCTCGCCCTTGTCGTTCTCCCGGTTCCAGGTCATCACAATTCGCTTCGGCCTTTCGATCTCTTGGTATTCACCCCAAACCCAATAGTCGGTTCCGTCAGGTGAACGCATGCAGAATCGGTAGCTTCCGCCGACACGAAAATCGATCTCGCAATGCGGTAGGGTGAACTCGTTCGGCCCCCACCATTTTGCCAAATGCTCACGCGTGGTCCATGCATCGAACACCATCTCCGTTGGAGCGTCAAAGACACGTTCAATTACCAGTGTTCGTTCTTTTCGTGACGCTGCAGTCGAATCCAACCGTTGGTTCCTCCAAATGAGATTTTGCCGACGCGTTTCTCTTATCCAATGATTCGAACATTATCCGCGTTCGGCCAGTTCAATGCAATCACGTCATTGTCCGCTAACTAACGGAAGCAGGGAACGTAATCGTTTGTCGCGAAGGTAAAGTCCGAGCCAAAGAAGCATTCCGAGGTAGGCGCCAAACAAAACGTTGGAAAAGAGCGGATTCCCGACTCGAACATGCGTCGCGACCGTTCCGCCGAGATAACCGGTGAGCAGGATCGCACCAAGCACGGCCGTCTGCGGTATCACATAAAGGATCGTGCAGATCAGCAGCGTTATCCCGAGTGGAACAATTACGCTATCGTTATATCCGAGGCCAACCGTTCCTTGAACGACTGCTTCGGGCCGTGCCAGCTTGCCCAATGCGTCCAGCAACAGAAATAGTGCCGGTACGGCTGAAACTATGTATCCAGCCCATGGCCGCCCGGTTTTGGACGGTGTGATAGTCACTTCAGAAGCCATACTATGCCTCCTTTTTGTTCTCTTGGTTGATCATCCACTGAACGCCAAACTTGTCTGCAAAGCACCCAAAATATGCTCCCCAAAACGTGTCGTTCAAAGGCATCTCGACCTTGCCGCCATCCGACAATGCACCGAACAAACGATCGGCCTCTTCCCGGGAATCGGGACCTATACAAATGTAGAAGTTGTTTCCCTGATTCAGTTTCTGTCCCATCGATTCCAAAGAATCGGTGGCCATCAGCGTCGTTCCATTGCCGAGCGGCAGGGCAATATGCATTATCTTGTTTTTATCCGCTTCCGTGATAGGTGACTCGTCACAGCCGGGCATATCGCCGAATCTCATCACGGCGAGAAACTCGCCGCCGAACACCGACTTGTAGAAATTGAATGCTTCTTCGGTATTGCCCGCGAAATTAAGATATGGGTTGAATGATGACATGGTTATTTATTACTCCTTCTTGTGCAGATAATCAGTGCCGCGAAACATGCCGCGGCACCATCTATTGAAACTGTGGGAGAATTGAAAGAACTCTTATTGAAGTTCCGCCAGATACTCGTCCATCTTGTCGAAGCTCGAGTTCCAGCCTCCAACGACGCCCATTGCCTCGTGTTTTTTGCGGTCCTCTGCAGTCGGATGAGAAATGGTCAGGGACATTCGCGTGCTCCCGCCCAGATCTTCGAACACCACGGTCACGATAAGCCCTTGCGGAAGATCGATTCCCGGATGTTCATTTCCTTCACCATCTCCGAATTCATCTGTCGAAACGATCTTCTCAAACGGGATGATCTCAATGACCTTGCCGCTGACCGGATACTCGGTACCGTCCGGACCGGTCATCACGTAAACAAATCGTCCGCCGACGCTGAGTTCTACTTTTTTGACACTCGTCTCAAAACCTCTCGGCCCCCACCACTTTTCTATGTGATGCGGTTCGGTCCAAACCTTCCAGACAAGTTCGCGAGGTGCCGCAAATTCGCGGACGATAGTAATTTCTTTTGCTTCGCTTGAGGCCGTCATTTATCCTCCGTATTTCCTTTCCATCATGTAAGCTTCTAGCCGGTCGATCTTCCGCTCCTTTGCTTCGTTTATTAACTGCTCGGCATGTCGCCGGAAAACAGAGTTTTCACCACAGGGGCGAGCACGCCAGGTTTTACCATGTGTGTCTGCCCTTCCAGCGTTCTAAGTGATGCATTCGGCAGAACGTCTGCGAGGGCCTTCATGCTGTTCCGCATCCAGGCAGGGCTCTTTCCGCCTTCTAAGACCGTCGTTGGCATCGAGGCGGAACTCCAGCGACCTCTCGGCAGCGGCTTGCCTTTTTGGTACTCGTAAACGATCGCGAGGTCATTAGGAAGGGTGTGGGAGACGGCTTTCAACTTGCGCCAGCCGGGGAAGAATCTCATCGCGTGAACCATCACGGCAGGCATCCCGACAAGTCTCATGAAATGCCGTACCGCATCGCCCCGTCGGTCTTCCGCGATCATTTCGTTCAGCCGTGGTATGAAATCGTCTGGTGTCGGCGTTCTGCTGTTGTCGGTAATGAAAGGAGGTTCGTACAGAGCAAGTTTTTCGATCGCCGATCCTCGATTGGCCGCTTCAAGTGCAAGTGCGGCACCGGAAGAGAATCCGAGTACCGAAGCCGAGCCCCCGGCCGCATCGATGACAGCGTTCAGATCGTCGATCTCCAACTGAACATCGTAATTTTTGCCGTCGCCGCTTTCGCCACGACCGCGTCGGTCATACGTGTAGACACTGAACCTATCGGTGAGCATTGGGACAAGTTTCGGTGTTGGGCCGAAAGCCCTGTAACACAAAGCTCCATCGACCAGGATCAAAGCCGGGCCCGAGCCCGACTTTTCGTACGCTATTTTGGTTCCGTCTTTTGACTGTACTGCTGTCATTTCTTCTTACTTCCTTTCTTTACTTTGACCTCGGTCGGCTTCTTCGGAGCCTTCTGAAAGTTTTCCGCCGCCTGCAGTTCACGAAGATATAGATCGAGCCGATCCAGGCTCTGTTCCCAGAACTTGCGATATTTCTCAACCCAGTCGGAAGCTTCCTTTAGCGGCTGAGCTACGAGGTAACAAGGCCGAAACTGTGCCTTGCGTTCCTGACGTATCAGGCCCGCTCGCTGAAGTACCTTCAGATGCTTGGTTACGGCCGGCATCGTCATTTTCATCGGTTTGGCAAGTTCACTTACCGAGGCTTCACCCGATGCTAGCCGGGTAAGGATCGCTCGACGGGTCGGATCAGCGAGTGCCGAAAATGTTG
>CAYTDJ010000130.1:0-7001 GCA_964436265.1 uncultured Chloracidobacterium sp.
TTTAAGCAGCCCGGCAAACGCGGCAAGATTTCGGGTCTGAATAAGTATCTCGCCGGGACCAACAAACTCGGCAACCATGCCCTCTCCGCTCAAGAAGCTGCGGAAAAACCCACTTTTTGCGGCCTTACGAAGGTTGTATTGCATATGTCCTTCCCAAGCAACAAGGTGCCCAGTGTCAACAACATAAGATTCCCCTGGCCGCAGCGTCTTACGATGGATGGCACCAAACGAAGAAACAAGCAGAAGGCCAGTTCCTGAGATCTGCAGTACGAACAGGCCTTCGCCCCCAAAGAAAGACTTGGCACCACCGAATTTGGTATCAACTGTAAGACTCATGTCGCCCGCGAGATATGAACTCGACTGGACCATAAAGGTCTGATTCTGCATCTCGATCCCGGCAACATCTCCTGGAGCACCGGGCGCGAAAGTAACTTCACCGGGACCGCCTTTAGCTGTGAAGGTCGAGACAAACGCAGATTCGCCGCCAACCGCTCTCTTCAATGCGCCGAATACTCCACCCTTCATTTCGGAAAATAGATCAACATTCGATGACATCGAAACCATTGCGCCGGCTTCAGCGTGAATTCCCTGTTCCGGCTGGAGATTTACAACGGCAAGTGCAAAAGCACCCTGATGTTCGATAGCCCACGTATATCCGCGTCCCTGTCCTCTACCGTCAGTGTCGAAATGGAATGCCCCACCGGGAGCTTGATACTGCTGAGCGGGCGGAGGTGATGCCGTCGTTTGAGTTCGTACCTGAGGTTCCGTCGCGACGATCGTAAATCCGCAAGAACCACAAAACCGGGCATCAGGTAAAAGGGGAACTGTGCACCTGGGACAATTCATACAACGACTCCTTGTGTCTTTTCAATGATCATTGCACTAGCCTCATCAGCGTTTGAAGCAAAATCTAAAAAAGAGACATCTGTGGTGGAGACCACTAGATTCTCCTCCCAGGACGAGACAACTTTTGGCCAGCAATCGCCTAACAACACAAGTGGTCTTTTGGCAAGAACCCCTGTCTGGAGTTTGTTCCAAACAAGCGAGATCTCGGTTACCGTCCCCATGCCGCCACGCAACGCAACAAAACCCACCGAGCGGGTGATCAGATTTTGCAGCCTGTCATAAAAGTGGTCGGTCGCGACTTTTTCAGTTAGAAACCGGTTCGGTTCGGCCCTGAACTGGTTCATTACGATCCCAAGCACGCGGCCGCCGGCTTCGCGTGCGCCTCGAGAGGCCGCTTCCATCACACCCAGATAGCCACCGGTACAAATTGTGAATCCGGCTTCCGCCAGTCGGCGTCCCAAAGAAAGTGCCTCTCGGTATTCTTCGGAATCATGGCCGCATTTCGACCCTCCAAAAATAGTTACGATCTTTCCCTGCGTAGTTTCAGACACGTTTATTGACCTCGTCTATGTTTCGCTGCGTAATTCACACAATTATATCCAAGCAGGAGGCCTAAACAAATTCTCAGGCGGATTCTGAGGCCTTAACTTCATCCGGCGTTAGGTTTCCGGCAGCGTGAATGGCCTTTGCGGTATTTGTAACAAGGAGGATAAGCATTCCGAGGACAAAGAAAACTATCAATGCGAGAATTGCTTGACGGTATGATCCGGTCGAGCCTACCACAACGGCAAAAACCAAATTTCCGATCCAAGAGGTTCCCTTTTCAGAAATCTCGTATAGACCGAAAAAGGCGGATTCGCGGGATTTAGGGATCATCTGCGAAAATAATGAACGAGACAACGCTTGTGACGGACCAAGGACGAGTCCGATGAAGACGGCCATTATCTGCGCCTGGCGGGCGTTTTCGAGAAAACCGTAAGCGAAAATGACTATGCCGGACCAGATGATCAGGCAGACTATGATCGTTCGTTTGTTTCCGATGAAACGTGAAACTCTTTCAAACAAAAGTGACCCGACCAGGGCGGATATCTGAGCGATGACAAAAATACCCAGTAGAAACATGGGATCGCTTTCAAGCCCCTTAGAAATGAATAGTTCCTGTGAAAGGAAGATCGAAGAGTTAAGAATTACCGTCTGGATCCCGTCGTTGTAGAGCAAGTAGCCCACCAAAAATAGAAGCGTGAATTTAAGCCCGGCAAGCTCGCGAAGCGTTCGCCAAAGTTCTACAAACCCGAGTTTGACGAGGCTGCGACTTTGTATTTTCCGGTCGGGATGACGGGTTCTGATCAAAAGGAAGGTGATGACAGCGAAAATACCCCACCACAGCGAAGCAGAAAGCATAGAGATCCTTACGGCAAGGCCTTTGTCGATACCAAACGAATCGGCAAAATTTACAAGGCCAAGATTCAATACGAGCATTATGATCCCGCCCAGATAGCCCGCCGCGTAACCGTAACTACTTACTTTATCTCGCAGATCTTCCGTCGTAATGTCCACCAGAAAGGAGTTATAGAAAACGTTGGTCGCGGCAAAACCAATGTTGGAGATCAAAAGGAAAAAGCACCCCCACAGATACGATCTCCCTGTGACAAAAAAAAGCAGCGAACTTGCGATGACGCCTATATAGCAAAAGACAGCCATTAGGCGTTTCTTATATGGAGTAAAATCCGCTATCGACCCTAAAACGGGTAGCAAGAACACTTGTAGAAGTATCGATGCTCCAAGAGTCGTGGTAAACAAATTATCGGACGTTATGGATCCAAACGGGCCGAGGTTAATGACGACCCCCGCTTTTCCAACGTCGTCCTGGGCTAGAGCAGTCAAATAAGGCCCGGCAAGAACCGTGACGACTGTTGTAAAAAAGGCAGAGTTTGCCCAGTCATAAGTCAGCCATCCAAAGATCTCTCTGGGCTGATTTCGTGTTGTTTCCAGGTTATCCATGTGACCATTCGATCCGGTCCTAATTACCTGTCAACATAGTACGTGTCGCTGATCTGGATTCAAACTTCGGATAGTGGATTCACATTTATTTAACCCGCGGAGGATAACATCTGACCTGTAACATGTGTTAACATTTTCGCACTGGCAAATTGTTCCGGCTGCTTTCACGCACAATAACGGAACCAAGGGTCGCTCATCATTCGATCGCGATCGGAAAGTCAAAATTGCAAATCTTTGGAGAAACTATGAAGAGACTGAGAAGAACTCTATTTCTTTTTTCATTTTTTACGATCGGGGTCCTTTGGTTTGGCGGAATTGTTTCGTTGAATGTCTCTGCACAAAAGCGCGAGCGTAACTCGACCAAATTGGAACAGATCGGCCCGTCCGCGCCCTCGGATGTTCCCGTGCTCATTGAAGATTTTAATTACGCTCCCGCAACGCTGCTCACCGCAAACGGTTGGACCGCCCACAGCGGTGGAGGCACAAACCCGATCAGCATCACCTCCCCTGGTCTGACGTATCCGAATTATCCTGGTTCGGGCGTGGGGGCGTCGGTCGCAATGACGACAACCGGAGAAGATGACAGTCGCGCACTCCCATCTGCGGTTTCAAGTGGTAGTTTGTACGCTGCATTCATGGTAAACGTAGGCACGTCACAGACCGCTGGTGACTATTTTTTCCATTTCATGCAGTTCAATACCACGACATTTCGCGCAAGGGTATTTGCGAAGAAAGATACTGCTACTTCTCAGTTCGCTTTTGGAATTTCGCGAACAAGCGGCACTCCGGTGTACACTGGGTTTAGTTATTCGCCGGGTACCACTTACTTAGTTGTCGTCAAATATACGTTTGTTGCAGGAGCGAGCAACGACGTGATCGAACTATTCATTAATCCGACTCCGGGCGCTCCAGAACCTGCTGCTAGCTTGACCGCAACGGATGCGGATGGAACTGAACCTGCAAACCTTAATGCGATCGCGTTAAGACAGGGCAATGTTTCAAACGCACCATCTCAACAAGTTGATGGCATTCGAGTCGGGACAACGTGGGCGAGTGTGACGGCTGCCCCAACCTTTCAAAAGCCTAACGTCGACATGAACGGCGATGGAAAAAGCGATTACATAATAATCCGCGAGCAAGGTGCTGCAGCGAACAGTGGATTATTCCAAGCACCCAAGTACCGTTCGATTGGTGAAAGGCGGCGTAGTGAGGCAAAGTCTACCAATCGAGCAGAAGCAGGTACTGGATCATTGATCGAATGGTGGACGGAGTTTTCTGAGACTGTTGGATCGTCTTACGCCGTGTTGGGAGACGTTACAACAGATTGGGACACACCCGCGGATTTTGACGGTGATAATAAGGACGATATTGCCATCTGGCGTCCGGGTCCGCCAACTCAAGCTGCATTCTATTGGATAAGAAGCAGTGACATTACGCTGGCCACTCAGCCGTTTGGTCAGGACGGCGACAACCCATCCGTGGTCGGTGATTACGATGCAGACGGTAAGGATGATCCTGCAGTCTTCAGATGTCCTCTGCTCGGGCAGCCGACCGGGCAATGCTACTTTTTCTATCGTGGGACGAATAATAACCCTAACGGCAATACAACGTACATGCCGTTTGGGGTCGGCGGTGAATTGGACTTTTCCCCCGTACCGGGAGATTACGACGGCGATGGTAAATACGACTTTTGTTTACATAGAGAGTCTCCTACCACGCCGGGACAAGGCCAGTACGTCTTACTAAAATCGTCGAATTTCCAGCTTGAGTTCATCGATTGGGGTCTTTTTGGCCAGGATTTCCTGGTGCCCGGCGATTTTGACGGGGATGGTAAATCGGATTTCTGCGTCGCGCGCACATCAGGCGGCAACTTGTTCTGGTATATCCTCGAGAGAGACGGCGGCGGAACCGGTGCCGCACCTATACAGTTCGGCCTTTCAACTGATTTTGTTGCCCCGGGTGATTACGACGGCGATGGGAAACAGGATATTGCGATCTATCGATGGAACACCGCTCCGGCGCAGTCGCAGTTCTGGGTCAGGCGGTCCAGCACCGGCAACCCGATCGTTACTACTTTTGGACTTAATGGTGATGTGCCCGCATCCCGTTGGTACGTCCAATAGATCGTTCTAATCTTGAGTGATAGGACCGGGGCATTGTTCCGGTCCTTTTTATTTTGCATTATGCTTTCTTGAGATTGTTTTTCTCAGAACGTAAAGTATCCGTTTACTATGCAGCCGATCGACCGTTGAATTATGAAAGCAATGATACTTGCCGCGGGGTTTGGAACGCGGCTGTTCCCATTAACGATCGATCGCACCAAACCCGCGATCCCCTTTCTCGGAAAACCGCTGGTAGGCTACGTTGCCGAGTACGTTGCCAAGTTTGGATTCAAGGATATTGTCGTTAACCTGCACCATCAGCCGGATTCCGTAATTCATGCACTCGGCGATGGAAGCGAATTCGGTGTACGGATCGAATACACCCGTGAGGAACCGGAAATACTTGGAACTGCAGGAGCCTTGGATAATGCACGCCATCTGCTTGAAGGCGGGACGTTTCTGATCGTAAATGGCAAGATAATCACCGATATAGATATTGCCGCGGCGATCGAGACTCACAAACGCACCGGAGCGATCGCGACGATGGTGCTCAAGCCCAATTTGAAGCGTGAGAAATTTACGATCGTTGAGACGAAAGATGGATTCATCTCCGGTTTTGGAGAATCAGCTAAGCCTCTGACCGAACGCGAGATACGCGACACCGAGCATGAGATAACAATACCGCTCATGTTCACGGGGATCCATATCCTCGAGCCTACGGTTTTCGATTATATTCCGCGAGGTGTTTATTCGGATATAGTCCCGACCTTTTATAATCCAGCCCTCGCAAAGGGCGAAAGAATCGCGGCATACGTGACTGATGCTAACTGGTTCGAGCTTTCAACAATTCCGCGTTATCTGGATATTAGTCTTGCGATGATGGGCGAGAGGAATGTCTGGATCGGCGAACGAACAAAAATCTCCACGAGTGCCGCTGTTCGCGATTCAGTTCTTTGGGACGATATCGAGATCGGCGATGAGGCCAGCCTCTACCGGACGATTATCGCTGACGGCGTGAAGATCGAGAAAGGTGCGCATTTTGAAAATGCTGCTATCGTACGAGCTGAAATGGTCAGAAACTGCGCAGAGATTCCAGAAAAAGCGCTTAAAGGTTATATTCAAGGTGAGAACTACATAGTGCCGCTTAACTAACTGACCGATATGTCCGATTTCCGTGCCCGCCTTGAACAGTTCCTTACATTGCGCGGTGAAAGCAAGACCTCGATCGAACAGCTGACACCCGATGCTTCAACCAGGGAGTATTTTCGCGTTGGCTGGGACGGGGCGACTGCAATAGTGTGCATCTATCCGGAACCTTTTCAAGCCGAAGAGCAGAACTATCTTGACGTAACCGCTCTGTTTCTTGACGCCCAACTGCCGGTTGCCCGGATTCTCGCGTTCAATGAAAAATTTGGAGCGATCGCGATCGAAGATTTCGGAGACAAAATTCTCCGAGATGAATTGAATGGATCCGAGATCTCACATCGCGACGAACTCATTGACCGCGCTATCGATCTGATCCCGCGTATTCAAGCGGCAACAGGGCTGGCCTTCGAACGGAATTCGGTCGCTTCTCGGTTGAAATTCGACGTTGAGAAACTCTGCTGGGAACTGGATTTCTTCATGGAACACTATTTTACTACTTTACTGCAATGTCCACTCGACGAAATGACCAGGCGGGCATTGAAGAGCGAGTTTATCGAATTGTCGGAAGACCTTGATTCCAGAGCGTCAGTTCTTTGCCATAGAGATTTTCACGCCGCGAATCTAATGTTGGATCAGCATGGTGAGCTAAAGATAATTGACCATCAAGATGCACGCATCGGAACTGCTTCGTATGATCTAGTTTCATTGTTATTAGATCGTGTCCTTGAAGCTCCGTCCGCCGAATGGCTCGCTACAAAACGGCGCCGGTTTCTTCAAGGTCGAGAACTGATGGGGCTGCCGAAACTGGATGATGAAGAATTTGCCTCGGAGTTCCGCTTACAGACCATTCAACGTTGTCTAAAGGCGGTCGGGACGTTCTCCTTCCAGTCGGCCACCAGAGGAAAG
>CAYTDJ010000131.1:0-6997 GCA_964436265.1 uncultured Chloracidobacterium sp.
TCTACGATCACACAGCCGATGCTATCGGCTTGCTGAAGCAGCACGGGTATCTTGTGATCGTCGTGACAAACCAATCAGGCATTGGCCGCGAGATCTATACCGTGGACGATATGCACGCGATACACGACGCGATGCAGGCTGAACTCGGCGGTGCTATCGACGCTTTTTACTTTTGCCCGCATCTTCCCGGCGAAGGCTGCTCTTGTCGAAAGCCCAATCTTGGGATGATCGAACAGGCCCAAAACGATTTCCATATCGACCTTTCGAGGTCATGGATGATCGGCGATAAACGGATAGACATTGAGACCGGTTTGAATGCGGGCATCGGTTCGGCAATGGTGATGACCGGTTACGGTGTCAGCCACCTGGAAACGCTCGATGAAAAGCCGGCTATCGTTGCTGATGATCTATTATCGGCGGTAATGGCTATTGTTCAGTCCTGAACCAGCGGAAGCCGTACAGTAAATTCGGCACCTTTGTTCTCGCCGTCGCTTTCGACACTTACGGTCCCGCCGTGCATTTCGACCAGATTCCTGACGATCGCAAGTCCGAGCCCCAGCCCGCCGTTTCGGGATGAGACGGACGTGTCCTGACGAAATCGCTCGAATACCAGCGGCAGAAACTCTTTGCTGATGCCGGTTCCTTCGTCTTTTACTTTCACGATCCCAATGCCATTGTTTTCACTTACGGTGACGATGATCTCGCCGCCCTCGTGGCTGAACTTGATCGCATTCGTGAGCAGATTCGAGAAAACCTGTCGAAGCCTGTTTCGGTCACCATTCACGATCCAATGCACGTCATCAGGGCCGCCCTCAATTTGGATCGTCAAGCCTCTGGCGTCAGCTGCGGGCTTGGCGCTTTCGATCGACTCAGCAACGACCTCTGAAAGTTCGACATTTACCTGGTCCAGTTCGAGTTTCCCGGAGATCAGACGGGCAACGTCCATCAGGTCCTCGATCAACCGGTTTTGTGTCTCCGAGTTTTTGATGATCGTGGTGATCGCACGCTCCGCTTGAGATTCGTTCAGGCCGCCTTCCCTCATGAGCCGCGCCCAGCCAAGGATCGAATTCAGCGGTGTTCGCAATTCGTGAGAGACAGTTGCCATGAACTCGTCGCGAAGACGATTTGCGATCTCCGCCTCCTGCCGTGACCTCTTCTCTTTGATCAGCAACAGTTCGCGTTCGCTGCCGATGTCGAGCAGGCGTTCGTTCATCACCTTGAGCTCGGCCGTTCGGCTTTCGATCTTTTCCTCGAGTCCTTTATTGGCGTCGATCAAGGCCGTCTCTGCCGATGATCGCTTTTTTATCTCGGTGAATACCACAAAATTGGCAAGGCCAAGTGCGATTATTCCGGCGACGGAACTGATAATGAGGATCCAAACCGTTCGGGTTAGTCCTTTGTCGAGCGTGAAATCCCTAACCTGCTGCTGATTCGAACGTATTTGTTTGAGCCGATTAACCGAAGCCCGAAGGTCGTCAAGCTTTTGTTTATCACCCGGTGCTACGATCTGCGATAACGCCCCCTGATAACCCGCTATCTTTCGAAGTTCGACCTTTTGGTCCATATTGCCTTGAAACTCAGTCAGGGCCGCGGCCAATCGGTCGATCTCTTCGAGGGTCGCGACATCGTCGGACGAGCCTGCACGGAGCTTTGCGAGTGCCTCAGGCACTTTAGCTTTGGATCTAAAATACGGATCGAGATATGTGTCGCTGCCGGTAAACATAAACCCGCGTACCGCGGTCTCAGTGTCGAGACACGACGTCATCAGGTCGTCAGAAATACTCAGGAATTCGTTGGTCTGACGTTCGATGAGGATCGCCTGCTGAAGCGAGGTAGTGCTCTGGTAGAAAAGTATCCCGAACATCGTGAGTATCAGGAAAACGATGAAAAGGATGATCGGCAGCTTTTGCTCGGTTCTTAGTTCCATCTGCACCTGAGGCTGCTTGGACGCGTCTATGGGGGATCTGGCGTTAACCTAGTCGTCCGAAGTCATCTTCGAGCCTTTCGATGTCATCTTCGCCGAAATAGCTTCCGGTCTGGGTCTCGATGAATATCAAGTTACCGGCTGTTTCGGGGTTTTCTACACGGTGGGCGGTTCCGGAAGCGATATCGACGGCCGAACCGGCCGGCACTAGAATTTCGTCTCCGTTTAATGTTACTTTAGCAGTGCCCTGGACCACGAACCAATGCTCCGAACGCTTGGCGTGACGCTGATAGCTCAGGCGTTTTCCGGGCAAAACTTCAATACGCTTGACCTTAAAACTCCCTTGCTCGTCCAGTATGGTGAAATTTCCCCATGGTCGTTCTTCAAAGCAGTTAGTAACTAGTTGTTGTTTGTCGGAACTCATATCGGTCAAGGAAATATGTTCAGTCTAAACGATAACATGCTAAGAACCAACGGCTCTCTCGCACAGAAGATCCAGTCGTTGATCATAGGCAGGCTTGTCGCCATTTTCCTACTTCTGGTAACTAGTTGGATCTGGTACAGCGGTTCGACCGAATTCACACTTCAGAGCATTCCGCAAAGTCCGCTTCTAATATTCATTATTTCGGTCGGGCTGACGGTAGTTTACTTTTTCTTCCTTCGGCTTAGTAAGGAATTACAGTGGCAGGTCAGGGCCCAATTCATACTAGACGCACTTCTTATTACATGGCTCGTCTGGCGGACAGGAGATCTAACCTCTCCGTACATTACTCTGTTCATAGTGTTGATCGGGGTTTCCAGTATTTTTTTACGCCCGCGCTCTACGATCCTGATGGCACTTTTTTGCATCGGGCTTTTTCTCGTCTTAACGCTTCTCGTTGCAACCGGCATGATCGAATCTCTCAGCTCACGACAGCCGACCGGCAAGATCCTGCAGATCGTGAGCTTCCACTCGATCGCCTTTCTGGTAGTGGGATTGCTGGCGTCTCGACTAGCGGACCGTCGTTCGTCAGGTGACGAACTGATCGAGGCAACAAAGACCCTACAGAATCTTCGGGCACTTCACGAGCGGATCATAGAATCGATACGATCCGGACTGATAACGACTGACCTTGAGGGAAACATCTTCACCTTTAACGCTGCCGCATCGGAAATAACAGGATATAAGCCTGAGGAGGCCCGCGGACGGTCGTTATTCTCGATATTCGAGGGCATTCGGGCGGATCTGGATGTTGCGTTGGCTGAAGAAGGAGAAGTTCAGCCCCGATTCGAAGCAGACGTGATAACGCCACAGGGATTTACTGTAAGGATCGGCTACAGCGTTTCGAAGCTATATTCCGAATCGAATGAAGCGAGCGGTTATATAGTGACGTTTCAGGACCTAACAGAGATCCGCTCGATGGAAGAGAGCATACGGCGAAAAGACCGTCTGGCGGCAGTGGGCCGTGTCGGCGCTGGGCTTGCCCATGAGATCAGGAATCCATTGGGAGCGATGCGAGGAGCAATACAAGTCCTGGAATCCAGTATGCCCCCTAACTCGATCCACACGGATCTTATGGGAATCATCCTGCGCGAGTCTGACCGTTTGAACAGCATCATTACTAATTTCCTGAGCTATGCAAAACCAAAGGTCGGGAACTTTGTTGAATTGGACCTTCGCGATTCGATAGGAGATACGGTCAAGCTTTTACGGCACAGTCCGGATGTAACAAATGAGCATTTGATCGTGGAGAACTTGCCGGAGTCACCGGTATTCATCTCGGCGGACCAGACCCAGATCCAGCAGGTCTTTTGGAATCTGTCCCGAAACGCGATACAGGCAATGCCGAACGGAGGCAGTCTCTCCATTACCTTGGAGGCGATACCGAACAACAGGGTCAGGATAGTCTTTGACGATACAGGCAAAGGAATGCCCCCAGAACGGGTCGAACAGCTTTTCGAACCGTTCGCGACCTCTACAACGGGAGGAACCGGGCTTGGGCTTTCGATCGTATATCAGATAATTCGCGATCATAATGGAACGATAATGGTCCGAAGCATTGAGGGCGAAGGAACGACGATCACGATCGAACTGCCGCGAGACAGTTCGAAAACAACGTCCAAGCCCGACTTGGCTGAGCCGGATGCACCGTCGCTAATCGAGGCATACCTTAATGTCAAGAAAGACGGCCCTTAAAATTCCTCTTGTATAAACACCTAATTATTTGGGATTATAGATTGGACGGAAGTTTCCCGCTTCCCTGGTTTCAGCATTCCACAAGACAATTTTTCGATCGCTTCTCTCGATTTGCTCGAAACCGCGCTTACCAATGTCAAACATTCTTATAGTTGACGACGAACAGAGTTACCGTCAGTTGCTTTCCCTCGTTTTTGAAAGCGACGGGCATAATATTCGAACCGCAAACAACGGACGCGAAGCACTTGATAAGATCAAGGCCGAACCAACCGATGTTGTGATCACCGACGTTCGTATGCCGGACATGGACGGGATCGGCCTGCTGCGCGAGGCAAGAAAGCACCAGCCGGAGATCGGTGTGATCCTGATGACGGCATTTGCTTCCGTTGAGACCGCGCGCGAAGCGTTTAAATTGGGCGCCGACGATTTTATACAAAAGCCGTTCGATGTCGATGAGCTGAAGCTGATCGTCAGGAAGACGCTTGAAAAGCAAGCCCTTATAAGCGAGAACCAAGCGTTCAAGCGGGCACAACGTCAACGCGGCAGCGTAAAGAACATAATCGGATCGTCAGCAAAGATGCAGGCAATCTATCAAATGATCGAGACCGTATCGGAGGTCCAATCTACGGTCATGATCAGCGGTGAAAGCGGCACCGGTAAGGAACTGGTCGCGCGGGCGATCCATGATCTGAGTCCGCGTGCTGAACGGCCCTTCATCTCGATAAACTGCGGCGCTTTTACTGAAACACTCCTTGAATCTGAACTCTTCGGATACGTTAAGGGAGCGTTCACCGGAGCAAATACTAATCGAAAGGGGCTCTTCGAAGCGGCAAATCGAGGGACGATATTTCTTGACGAGATCGGTGAAATGTCCTCCGCAATGCAGGTAAAGCTGCTTCGTGTCTTGCAAGAACGCAAGGTGAGGCCGGTAGGTGCGCACGAAGAAATACCTGTCGATGCCAGAGTCATCGCGGCGACGAATCGTGACCTTAAGAAGATGTCGGAAGAAGGCAGTTTTAGAGAGGATCTGTATTACCGCATTTCGGTCATACCGATTCATCTTCCGCCGTTAAGGGACCGACGCGAGGATATTCCAGACCTGGTCGAGCATTTCATCGGCAAGTTCTGCGACATGGCAGGGCGTAAACTTAGCATCTCTCCTCGCGCCATGCAGCTTCTGGAGAATTACATGTGGGGCGGCAATGTTCGCGAACTTGAACATACCGTAGAACGCGCCGTCGCCCTTGAACGCGGTTCTGAAATAACCGCGGAAAAGTTGCCCGAACATATCACGAACTATAATCCCGAAAGGATCAATGCCGAGTTCGATCTTCCTGAAACGGGACTGAATCTTGTCGCCCATTTAGAAAATTTGGAAAAGACATATGTTGTCGAGGCACTTCGAAAAACGGACGGCAACCAAACCAGAGCCGCGGACTTGCTACAAATGCAGGTACGATCACTTCGCCATTTACTTGATAAGCACAACCTCCGTTCGCTCTCCGCTCAAATGCGAAACGGCGAATAGCTGAAATAAAGTTCTAATTCTTAACGGCCGGAATTGTGCGTTCCGGCCTTTTTTTGTTTTTGCTGAAACTGTCAGGCAATTAGACCTGTATGTAGGGAAACTTAAAATTCAGTAATTATCCGGATCAAATTCCGGGGCCGGAGGTTTGTGTCTTTATGAATGAACAAAAGGGATTTTCGTTGATCGAACTGCTCATCGTCGTAATAGTCATCGGCATAATCGCCGCAATAGCGGTCCCTAATCTGATCGCTAGTCGTCGGGCTGCAAACGAAAGCTCTGCTATCGCCTCGTTGAGAACACTGCACGGAGCAAATATGTCCTATGCCGCCACCTTTGGAAACGGTGAGTTTTCGGGACAGTCGGGTTCTGTTGGAATTTCCGGCCTTTCAGATCTTTCCGCCGTGAACCTTATCGATGGTTCCCTTGGCAGCGGCAGCAAAAGCAACTTTGTGTTCATTGGCGACCGTGTTGCCCGTACACCTACTACTGTCGCGAGCTTCTATTTCTCCGCGAACCCCGTCTCGCCTTCAGGACTTGCCCGAACTGGAAATCGGCGATTTGGTGTGGCGACGGATGGAATTGTGAAATACGATGCTACGCTTTCGGATCTGGCCACGCCTTTTGACGAAGCCACGCTTCAAACAGCGGCGGCCGTTCCCTTAGGAGATTAATAGTGTCGGATTCGCCTCGAAACCGAAGCGGCCAGGAAGGGGCCGCTTTTTTCCGTTTTAGGTCGACTTTAGCCCATAATTGACATTTTTTGTTATGGATTCGTTACCAAAAACTGTAATCAAAGCCTGCCCGAGACTGTCCCATATCAAACCACATAACGACAACCAATCCTTTAACACGTGTATATACAGCAGTTAGAATTCACTTTTCATTGTACAACAAGTTTGGCACGGGTCTTGTATTAGTCAGTACCGCCTGGGAAAGGTAGACGAAGACTTATACAAACTTTAGGAGATTGTGAATCAGAAATGAAAAATCAGAAAGGTTTCTCACTCATCGAACTTTTGATCGTCGTGGTCATCATTGGTATCATCGCAGCGATCGCTATCCCGAACCTGCTGGCGGCCCGCCGCTCGGCTAACGAAGGTTCAGCTATTTCCTCCTTGCGTACACTGCACGGAGCACAGATGACATATTCCGCTACTTCAGGTAACGGACAGTTCGCAGGTACCGCAGGAACGCCGGGAACGTCGGGCATGGTCACCATGGCTAGCGTAAACTTGGTTGACAGCGTTTTGGCATCGGGCAATAAGAGCGGATATGCTTTCGTTGGCGATCGCACAGTTGCTTCGACGACTGAGCCTGCAACGTTCTACTTCTCGGCTATCCCGACCTCAGGTTCTGGATTGACGCAGAC
>CAYTDJ010000132.1:0-6943 GCA_964436265.1 uncultured Chloracidobacterium sp.
GCTTGCTTTATCGTCGATCCGTTCACAGGTCCGTGAACAAAATTCCGGCGGCAGGTCGCCCAAGCGTAAAGTCGCCGAGTGGTTTGAAAATTTTCGTGAAAGATTTAAGTGAAACCGCATTTCCCCGCTGGATTTTCACCACAAATCATAGTATGCTACACGTCCGTCAGCACAAGATATAGTTGAACCCGAAAATTACTTCAACAGGTCAAGCCGGACAGATCGTGCATTTGCTTTTCCCGCAGCGAGAAGCGTTAGCTTTTGACGGAAGGTACTTAAAATGAATAACGGCGGAATCAAAATGTTTATCGACGAGCCACCGATCACCGGTGCTCGTATCAAGGTCGTTGGCGTCGGCGGCGGCGGCGGAAACGCCGTGAATCGAATGATCGATGCCGGCATCAAGGGTGTCGAGTTCATCGTTGCCAACACAGACCTGCAGGCGCTGAACGCATCAAAGGCTCCGATGAAGATCCAGCTTGGCGGCCGGTCGACCCGCGGGCTCGGTGCCGGCTCGAATCCGGAAGTGGGCCGCGAAGCCGCACTCGAGGATCACGAGAAACTGCTTGATGTGCTCGAAGGTTCCGATATGGTATTCGTGACCGCCGGGCTTGGCGGCGGAACCGGAACCGGTGCGGCACCGGTGGTTGCGTCTCTCGCGATCGAACTTGGCGCATTGACCGTTGCCGTGGTCACAAAACCGTTCAATGTTGAAGGCAAGAAGCGAATGGCGCAAGCTGAAAAGGGCCTTGCTGAACTTCGCGGCTGCGTTGACACAATCATCACGATCCCGAATTCGAAACTTCGGGAGGTCGAGGAGAAGATAACCTTAATTGACGCTTTTCGACGTGCGGATGATATTTTGCTGCAGGCGGTTCAGGGTATAACCGATCTGATCACGACGCCGGGGATCATCAATCTCGATTTCGCTGACGTTCGTACGGTGATGACAGGCCGAGGCGTGGCGCTAATGGGGGTCGGAAGCGGAAAGGGCGAGAACGGTGCGTCGATGGCGATGCGGTCGGCATTAGATTACAAACTCCTGGAGGAAAACTCTATTGCCGGCGCCAAGGCCGCTCTGATCAATGTGACTGGCGGTGCGAACATGCCGCTTGGTGAAATTGAAGATGCTATCGGTATGATCGAAGAGGAAGCCGATGAGAACGCCGACATCATTTGGGGTAGCGTCATTCGTGAAGATATGCACGACGATATCAAGGTCACGGTCATTGCCACGGGATTCGATAGCGCGGTACAAGCAATGCAGCCGCGTCCGTTGGAATATCAAATGCAGGCGGCCGTCAACGGCGGTCCGGCACCGATGTTTACGTCGCCGGAACCGAACTTAGAGGATCTTGACGTCCCGACTTTCATACGTCGACAGGCCGACTGATAGCACAATGAGAGAACAAACATCCTCCGCGAGTAGAAAAACTCGCGGAGGATTTTTATTATTGAGATTTGGAGATGAGTGAGCAGCGTAAACCGATCGTAGGCATTACCGTGGGCGACCCGGCAGGGATCGGGCCGGAGGTTGTGCTTAAGGCATTGACCGACGACAGGCTACACGAGATCTGCCGCCCGGTCGTGATCGGTGATGTTGATCACCTCAGGTACTTGACTGAAAACCTTGGTTCCTCGTTAAATTTCACTTTATCTGGCAATGAGGGGGCACGCGGATATGTCGAGGTCGTAAACCTGAATAAAGTGCAGCGCGATTCGATCATTTTGGGCGTCGAAACGAAGATGACCGGACGAGCCTCAGCGGAATACATCACAAGAGCTGTAGAGATGTGGAAAGCAGGCGAGATCGACGCAATATCGACCGCCCCGATAAGTAAAAATGCTCTCAAATTAGCGGGGTATTCTTTTCCGGGCCACACAGAATTTTTGGCCCACTTGACGGAAACGAAGGAATTCGCGATGAGTTTCTTTGCGGATAAACTTAGAGTTGTTCTGGTATCGACCCATGTTTCGCTTCGAAACGCGATCGATTTGGTCACGACCGAGTCCCTCGTAGATCTCATTAGATTCTCGGACAAAACACTGCCGAACCTGATCGGCAAGCGGCCGAAGATCGCCGTGGCCGGCATCAACCCGCATGCGTCTGAAGGTGGAATGTTTGGAAACGAAGAGGCCAAACAGATCTCACCAGCCGTGGAAATATGTCGAAATGAAGGCATCGATGTCTCCGGGCCGTTTTCACCGGATACGATATTTCTCCGCGGCTTTCGCGGAGAATTTGATCTGGTGGTTGCCTGTTACCACGATCAGGCCACGATCGCGGTCAAGTCGCTCTCTTTTGGCTCGTCTGTGAACGTCACCCTTGGATTACCGCTAATTCGAACTTCGGTCGATCATGGAACGGCATTCGATATCGCCGGAAAGGGAATTGCTGATGAATCAAGTATGAAAGCTGCGATAAAACTCGCGGCGGATCTCGTGAACATAAAACGTGTTCGTGGTAATCTCTAGGCGGTGACCTAGAGTTTTTCCCCGCCACTCCTTCCCCTATGGAACAATTTGTACTTGTAGCTGACGACGATCCGGCGATGTTGAAACTTGTTTCGGCAATTGTCGAGGCTGAGGGATTTATTGCCGCGACAGCAAATAACGGAAAAGAGGCCTATTCAGCACTTAAGTCTGGAGCAGAATTCGTGCTTGCGGTCGTCGATGTCATGATGCCGTATATCGAGGGAACCGAGTTGGTCAAATTCATGCAGGCCGATGACCGGTTCAAACATATCCCGGTGATAATGATGACTGGTGAACGGAGTGCCAAACTGACCGGTGATGCTCTGGCGGCCGGTGCCGTTGCGTTTCTGCCCAAGCCGTTTACTAATTCGCAACTTCGGACGACAATGCGAACCCTTGTTCAAAAGTAGAATCACTCGCCGATGCGTCAGATTTCTTGACGCGAACAGCGTCTAGTGTTAGTTTTCAGAAAACAATTCGCGGATATTCCACCTGTTAAGGAGCCAGATCTACACGTGTCTAAACGTAAGCTTTTATTAGCCGATGATTCGATAACGATCCAGAAGGTCGTAAACCTGACCTTTGCTGACGAAGGAATTGACGTTGTGACGGTCGGCGACGGCGATTCGGCGATGCAGAGAATAATGGATGACCTGCCCGACATCGTCCTGGCCGATGTTAATATGCCCGGACTGACCGGGTATCAGATCTGCGAGATACTTCGCGAGAACGAAGCTACGCGGCATATTCCGGTGATCCTATTGGTCGGTTCGTTTGAGCCGTTTGACGAAACCGAAGCATCTCGTGTCGGCGCGACTTCGTACCTTACAAAGCCATTCCAGTCTATCCGTCAGCTTGTCGCTCAGGTAAATGAACTCATAAAAACACCGGAGCCGGAAGAGCCTTCGGAGGAGTTGGTTGATGCAAAGGGACCCGAACAAGGACAAAATGCGATCGCCGAGACGTCTCAACGAAGTGAAATTTCCCAGTTCGAGACGTTTCGCGAGGACAGGCTCTTCGTCATGGGAACCGAGACGATCTACCAGAAGCCGATCAATACCGCCGAAACGGCGACACAACCACACGAAACGACTTCGGGTGAATCGGATGATATTGACAGTCTCTACCGTCAAAGCGTGGCGACCCATGTTGAAGCCGTTGACGAATTGATCCCGAGTTTCCCTGATGTCGGCATAGATGATGAGATGATCGAAACCAGCTTTTCAGCTTCTGAAGCCGAGACCGATAGATTAGTAATCCGTGAGCCGTCCGAATCGACCCCATACGAAAGCCAATTCGAGGAAACGCAGGAAATCGGTGGCCTAGAAAATGAAGGTTTCGCCGACGAGGGAAATGACGAAGCTCAAAGCGCGCCGGTGTTTACCGAGCCGGTGGCTGAGTCAGCTGGCTATGATCACATACCGTTGGTTAATGATCAGACCGAACGACTGGATCCGGCGGTGGCTGAGGCGATCGTCAATGAGACTGCAAGAAGGATGGAGGAAGGGCAACCAGAGTCATATCAGCCGGAAGACCTTGCTGCTACGCTGCCGAATCTAAACATCTCCCCAATGCCGTTCTCGGAACCGCGGATCGGTGAAGAGACCGTTCGGATGGAATCACGTTTTGATACGAAAGGCTCTGGAACGGTCGAATTCGAGGAGATCGACCTGTTGGAGCTTCCGCCTCCCGGATCCAAGCCGATGGTGGAGATAACCTCACCGGGGAACGCACTGGAGCAAGGTAGTAACAAGCAGGTGGTGAGCCTCTCGCCGGAGTTGATCGAGATGATCGCCCAGCGCGTTATTGAAAAGATGTCCGAAAAGTATTGATCAAGATCGAGTCAAGTTAACCGCCCGCTTTTATTCGAGAGATGAAAGCGGGCGATTTTTGTTTTATTATCTAGGTTTTACCTTATGGAAATCGCAAAGGCCTACGATCCGAAAGAAGCCGAATCAAAACACTACGAACGATGGGAATCGAACGGATTCTTCCGTCCCGAGATAAACGAAGACCCGGATGCGCCGAAGTATTCGATCGTCATCCCGCCGCCGAATGTGACCGGCAGCCTGCATATGGGGCACGCGCTTCAGCACACGTTAATGGATGTGTTGGCGCGTTGGAAACGGATGCAGGGATTCAGGACGCTATGGCTTCCGGGCACCGATCATGCCGGTATCTCTGTTCAGCGAAAGGTCGTCGAGCAATTGAAAAAGGACGAAAACAAGACGCCGACCGACATAGGCCGTGAGGAATTCGTTCGGCGGGCGTGGGCCTGGAAAGAACAATACGGAAACACGATCACGGAGCAGATGCGCCGCGAGGGAGCCTCGGTCGATTGGACCCGGCATCGATTCACAATGGACGAAAGCCTTTCGCTCGCGGTACGCAGTGTTTTCTGCACGCTGTATGACGAAGGCTGGATCTACCGCGGCCTTCGCATCGTAAATTGGTGCCCTAAGGATAAGACCGTACTTTCCGACCTTGAAGTAAAGGAAGAAACGAAAAAAGACGGAAAGCTGACATATCTGAAATACCCGGTTGTCGGTACGGACCTGACCGTGACGGTCGCTACTACGCGGCCCGAGACTATGCTTGGCGATACGGCGGTTGCCGTAAATCCAAAAGACGAAAGGTACAAAGGCCTGATCGGCAAAACGATTGCTCTCCCGCTGACGGACCGTGAGATACCGATCGTTGCCGACGAGTATGTTGACGCGGAATTCGGAACCGGAGCGGTGAAGGTCACGCCTGCACACGACCCGAACGATTATCAGATCGGGCTCCGACACGACCTTCAACAGCTTCTCGTAATGAACGACGACGGCACGATGAACGCCGCGGCCGGAATCGATTTTGATGGTCTCGACCGTTTCAAAGCTCGCGAATTGGTCGTCGAGCGATTTGAAGAGCTTGGCCTGTTGGAAAAGGTCGAGGACTACGAGATCTCGCTTCCGATATGCGAACGCTGTAAAACGATAGTCGAGCCGATACTTTCTGAGCAGTGGTTCGTAAAGATGGACGAGATGCGGGACATGGCGCTCGAACTCATGCGCACCGAGGGCGTGCCGCATTTCTCGCCGCAGGTACCACATGAAAAGGTTTACACGGCGTGGCTGGAGAATTTAAAGGATTGGACCATTTCGCGTCAGCTTTGGTGGGGCCACCAGATACCGGCGTGGTATGACGCGGACGGCAATGTGTATGTCGCGCGCACCTCGGAAGAAGCGAAAGAAAAAGCGGGCGGAAAGGAATTGACGCAGGACCAGGACGTTCTCGACACCTGGTTTTCCTCCGGGCTCTGGGCATTTTCGACGTTCGGCTGGAGCGGGGACACTCCTGTCCCCACGGACGCGGCTTCCGCCTCCGAATTGTCCGCCGCGGGCGGCGATGGCGACAGGAGTGTCGCCGCTCCGTCCGATCTCGAAAGATTTCTCCCCACCGATGTTCTCGTCACCGGCCGCGACATCATCTTTTTGTGGGTCTCGCGAATGATAATGCTGACGAAGAAATTCGTCGATAAGAAGGCTTTCGAAGACGTGATCGTGACGGGCACTGTGCTTGGTAAAGACGGAAAGCCGATGTCGAAGTCGCGAAATAATGGTGTCGATCCGATCGAGATGTTCGACAAATTCGGAGTGGACGCGACCCGCATTTATCTCGCATCGATCGCGACCGGTGCTGACATCAAGTGGAACGATCTGTTGATAGAGACCTATCGAAACTTTGCCAATAAGATCTGGAACGCGACGCGTTTCTGTTTGATGAATTCCGAAGGAGCCTCGGTTCAGAGTGCGGGCTTTAGCCCGTTAGAACGCGATGAATCGCGCACTCTGAACTTACCGGACCGATGGATCATCTCGCGACTCAATCAGACAGCGATCGATGTAAACAAGGCCCTCGGAAAGTACGAATTTCACACTGCGGTTTCGCTGCTTTATCACTTCTTCTGGGACGACTTTTGCGATTGGTACATCGAGCTGAAGAAGGATGAGATCAATGCTGGCAACGTAGAAGCAACGACACGGATCTTGACGATCCTCGAGATAGCACTTCGGATGCTGCACCCATTTATGCCGTACCTGACTGAAGAGCTATGGCTGAAGCTGCCTGGCACGTCAACGGAGATGCTTGCGCCGGCCTACAAGAGTGCCGGTGCGACGATAATGCTGACCGCATTCCCGCCGGGAGATGCGGGTGCTATTGATTCTGTCGCCGAAGGCCAGATGCAGTCCGTGATCGAACTGATCAAGAAAGTGAGGAATATCCGTTCGGAAATGAACATCAAGCCGAGCGATAGGGTCGCCGTTCACGTAGCGGCGAACGCTGACATGCGTGCAAATTTCACCGCGAATGATGCTCAGATCAAAAAGCTTGCACGTGCTGATAACATTGTTCTCGGTGATTCGCTGGATGTTCCGAAAGCGTCGGCAAAGGCAGTTCTTTCAGGCGGTGCCGAGATCGCCGT
>CAYTDJ010000133.1:0-6939 GCA_964436265.1 uncultured Chloracidobacterium sp.
ATTATAAAGAATCTGGCCCAAAACCCGTGGGTGCAGTACCGGCGAGTGCTCAATACCTCCCTGGCGAAGAAAGCTATATCAAGACGATCAACGAGCTTGAGCAGGGTGTGACCCCTCAGAATGCCGGTATGAAGGCTTCAAGTCAGGTCGCCTATGCGCGCGATATGGCTGTGGTCGACGATTCGATCACGAAGATGCGAGAGGTGGTTCGTAAGAATCCAAAGAACCAGGCAGCGAAACAGATACTTTATTCTGCATATCAGGACAAGATCGACCTCCTGAAATCGTCTGCACAGCGCGACGAACTGATGGCTAGTTTGCAATAGCCTTTGGCAGTAATTTTGACGGGTAGAAGATGATCCGAAATTTCTTACAACTTGGGCTATTGCTGTGCGTGTCTGCTGGCGCCCTGGTAGCGCAAACGGAACCCCCGGCACCACCTGCTAAACCCGCTCCAAAGGCGAAAGTCGAGGTCGTCGATAAAACGAAACCGCCCGGAACTCCTCGATTTCCGCGCGACGAGCGTTTCACGTCTGAACGAGCGATACCCGCCGATCCAAGCGTAGCGGTCAAACTGTGCATTTCTGAAGGCGCGGTGAAGATCAACGGGTGGGAACGAAATGAGGTACGTGTTTTCGTCAGAAACGGGCGTAAATTTGAGTTTCGCTCACTTGAAAAGAATCCCGAGACCGGAAAGGCAAACTGGATCTGGATAGCTAATCAGGCAGCGGGTGTTACGATGAACGGGCCGATGTCCAACTGTCTTGCCGGAGATTCGGTAGAGATCGATATGCCTATGTCCGCCAGTGTCGGGCTGGAAGCGAGGACGAGCGGCGCTGTGATCGATTCGGTCAAGAAAGCAAATGTGAAGGTTATCGAAGGAAGCATAGCATTGCGAAATATTCCCGGCGGCGTATCGGCCGAAGCGTTTCAGGGCGATGTCATGATCGAAAGTTCCGCCGGCCAGATCTCGCTGCAGACAACGACCGGAAACATTCTCGCATTTGACGTAAAACCTGGCAGTGTGGGCGATCTGCTGAAAGCGAAGACCAATAGCGGTGCGATCTCGCTGCAGAGTGTGAATCATCGACAGATCGAGGCAAATTCGATCTCTGGCACGGTTAGTTTCAACGGTAAGTTCCTTCCAGGCGGTCTCTATAATTTTAAGACTTCAAACGGCTCGGTGCGGATGCTCCTTCCGCAAGACACCTCCTGTAAGATGCAAGCGTCATATGGCTTCGGAAATTTCGATTCGGCGATCCCATTTACGCTGGAGACCGAAAACTTGATCCCGGGCGGCAAGAGTATCGTTGCGAAATTTGGGAACGGCGACGCGAATGTAACAGTAACGACCAGCAGCGGAAGCATCGGCATTCGTAAACAGAACTAAAACTCGCCTAAGTTCCTTCCCGTCCTTTGTTCAAACGATTCAGTAAGTGACGGCGACCCTTCGTCACGCGTCATTCGTTCCACACGCCACATCGGGATGAAGTAGTCGCTCATTGGCAGATAGTCTTCACCGTTTGCGATCGACGCGCACCAATCGTCGAAATAACCAAGGTCAATGGCCCGGACGTGCACGCCCGCGGTATTTATCTCATCGAGGATCCCCAGCAGCTTCTCACGCGGAGTGTGCAGCACCAGGACGACACATTCGCCATTTTCGATTTTCATAGGACCGGTTCAATCTTTTTCTTATCCGCTCAATTATCTTAATATCGAACCAACGGTCAAAATCTGTTCTCACGAAATTTAGATGCACGTCAAAAGGGTCGAGCTCGAAAACATAAAGTCTTATGCCGGGGCCGTGTTCGAATTTGAACGAGGAACGACGGCGATCACCGGCGATAATGGCGCCGGAAAAACTACTATTCTCGAATCGATCGCGTGGACGCTTTTTGACCTTCTGTCATACAAAAAGGACGAATTCGTTCGCCGCGGAACTAAGAAAGGCTCGGTCAGGGTCACTTTCGAAAGTGGGCTCGATGAACGCGAATATATCGTCTATCGCGATACCGGTACGGGATACAATGTTTACGACCCGGCATTAAAGCTCCGCATCGCGGATAAGAAGGAAGAGGTAACCCGTTTCCTTTGGCAGCATTTGGGCGTTGAGCCCGGGACCGACCTGGAAACGCTGTTCAAACACGCCATCGGCGTTCCGCAAGGGACGTTTACGGCGATCTTCCTGGCTACGGCTGCCGAACGTAAAAAGACATTTGATACTTTGCTCAAGGTCGAGGAATATCGCCGCGGTGCGGACGAGTTATTGAAGACCGCAAGGTATGTCGAGGGACAGATCAATTTGGTCTCGACGCGTATCGCAAGAGCAGAGGGTGAGATAGCGAGGATCGACTCTGTTGAAGCTGATCGAACCGCAACGTTAGAACAGTCCGATCTGATAAAGGGCGAGCTCGCCTTGGTTGACGCCGCAGTAAGTGAAAAACGGACCGGAATAATAGCTCTCGACCAGACTGAAGAACGCCTCAGGTCGATGACAGGCGAGATCCAGAACCTCCGTTTGGAAAAGGAAAAGGCCGAACTTGTAAAAACACAACGGGAAACAGACCTTGATAGATCGCGATCTGCTGCCGTTTTGGTAGAGAATGTAATGGCCGACGCGGCCCGACATAGCGAATCGGTCGCACGCATCAGCGAACTTGAACGCGAGCGTGATAAACGACAGAAGCTTCGAGATGAACTTGCTAAGATCGAAAACGCCGAAGCGAAAGTTGCAGCTGAACAAAAGCATCTCGTCGCCGAGATCGCGAAAATTCAGAATTCGCATTCGGCCATCGAGTCTCTAAGGCCATTGGTTTCCGAACAAGATCGGCTCGAACGGGAATCAGCGCGTCTTAGAAACGAGATGGCTCGATCGAGTGCGGCCGAACAACAGATAAAGAGTCTTGATGAAAAACTCGAACGGCTCCGCGGGTCGTATCGCGAGATCCAGGCTCAGCTTGCTGAAGCGCGTGAGAAAAGCAGATCAGCTGCTGACCTGGACAAGTTTCAAATGCGCGATTCCGAGATCGTTCGCGAACTTGCCAATCTGGACGCTGCACTTGAACGCGATGAGGCGTTTCAACGTGAGATCAAGAATGGTTTGTGCCCGATACTCTCAGAAAAATGCTTGAACCTGAAAAACGGCCAAACGCTTGAAGGATTTGTAACAAGCCAGTTCGACGAGATGCGGTCGAGGATCGCGATGTTGCGGTCCGAACATTCAAAGAATACTTCCGCTCTGAGTTCTGCCCGAGAGGCAGAGAAGTTTCTGGTCCAATTGACTGTTCTCGAATCGCGCGAACGCGAGATCGAGGAAGAAGGGAAAAGGTTGAAGGCTGAAAAAGAGTCTATGAAGAAGGGCTCAGGACCGCAAGAAACCTGGGAATCGGAGCTTCGGCGGGTCGAATCGGAATTGATCAGGCTCGACAGTCCGAGAACACGGATCGCCTTACTCGAAACTGATGTCCGACGCGAAAGTGAACTCCGGGAACAAACTTCCGTGATCGAGAAAAACCTTGAACGCCTGGAAAGCGATCGTCGAATGACTGTCGAACAGCTTGAAGCGTACAAAGATCTCGATGCACATTGGGCTGAAGCTATAGCTTTGCGTGACGCGACCGTCGAAGCTTACCGCAGCTTCGTTGCGAATGAGGCTTTAGCATTATTGTTGGCCGAAAGAGAACTACAAGCTGGCGCCGCGAATTCGGAACTAATTGCAATAAACGCGCGTCTAACAACTGCCGAAGCTGAGTATCAAAATGCGGGACGCGGCTACGACCGTGACCGGCACCTCGCCGTACGACAGGAACTTTCGGAATTGGAGAAAAAGCAGGTCGAGCTAATTACGACAGCGACGGTCTTAGCAAAACGCGAAATGGATCTTACAGTAGAGCTCGAACGTTTGGAAATGATCCGGCGGTCTATGCAGGACGAATTTCGTGAAAAGGAACGTCTGGAAAAGGTCTTGGAGACGACCGATTTTATCCGTACGACGCTGAAAGAGGCTGCCCCGCTTGTCGCGAGAAACTACGTTTGGCATGTTTCTCAGGAAGCAAATATGATGTATCGCGAGATAACCGGGAATGCAGAGCGAACTCTGAAATGGACGGAGGATTACGGGATCTCGTTGGAGGAAGGCGGTTATGACCGACCTTTTGTAAGCCTATCTGGCGGCGAGCAGATGGCAGCGGCTCTATCCGTTAGGCTTGCATTGCTCAAGCAGCTTTCCGATATCCGCTTAGCGTTTTTCGACGAGCCGACGACAAACATGGACGCCGAACGCCGCGAAAACCTCGCCCAGCAGATCGGCCAGATCCACCATTTCGATCAACTGTTCGTCATCTCGCACGACGATACATTCGATTCGTATATGGACCATGAGATAAGGGTGGAGAGGTAACGGCCAATGTTAAGAAAATGGTTGCCATTCTTAGTCGGATTCCTCGTGGGAGTCGGGCTTCTTGCACTTGCGAACGCTTATTCTTTTTCGACGATGTATGAACCGTACAAGATCTGCTTCGATTGCGGACGAACGGCTGGCTTTCCGTTCGATATGTACAACTCCGGCTATATATGGGGAGGCGAGGGATATATCGCGTCAGGCGTATTCTCGAATTCTGTTGTCGCCATATTGTCGGGTGTAGTTATCGGGTCCGTCTTTGCCTGGCTAGCAAACCTCGGAAGAAGCACGCTCAAATGAAACAAGTCACAATAGTCTGCGACGGTTCTAGTCTCGGCAACGGCAAGGGAAATCCGCGTGCTGCGGCCGTTGCAGTGCTCGGGTTCAAGGGATATTGGAAAGCGTTTGGTAAATATTTAGGAAACGCGACGAACCAGCAAGCAGAGATCGCCGCCGCGACGCTAGGTTTGGAGAATCTTAAAGAGCCGTGCAAAGTGAAACTACTTTCCGATTCGCGATATGTTGTTGAAACCATGGGCGGTACGTGGAAACGAAAGGCGAATCATGATTGGTGGGAAAAGCTCGATCATGCGGCGGCCAAACACGATATCAAATGGCAATGGATAAAAGGCCACGCGGGCCACGAGGTCCAGGAAATTGCTGACAAAGCTGCTCGCAAAATAGCGACCACTGGAAAGGTGGATCACGAACTGCTTGACGAACTAGTGGTGGACCTCGGTGTCCAGGAATTGTAATTGCCTCAAAGAGACCCAGAAGTCGCCGAGAGAATTAGAACAGGATGCATATGATATTCACGATGAATTCCATAAGAAATATCTGCGTGCACCTTTGTTCATCTGCGGCTAGGTTTTCCGCGATGCAGATCCTTGTCACTGCGATCGTTTTTACCTCTTTCGCTGCAGCCCAACGCGTAGGGCCTGGTTGGGTCTGGCAAAATCCGCTCCCGCAAGGAAACCAACTCAATTCGATCAGCTTCGCTAAAGACAAACTCTCGGGGTATGCGGTCGGTACTGATAATTCGATCCTATACACCAAGGACGGGGGGTTCACATGGCAGCGGCAGGCATCGATGGAGAACGTCTCGTTCTCATCGGTTTTTGCGAAGGACTCAAGGAACGCCGTCATTGTCGGTGCACGCGGGACGATCCTGATCACGGATAACGGAGGCGAGTTCTGGCGGATAGTTCCGACGGAAACCCGCGATCATCTCGCATCGGTGACGTTCACTTCCGGAAACCAAACGGGCTGGGCGGTCGGCACCTACGGACGAATTTTGAAAACAACAGATGGCGGCCGCAGCTGGAAACAACAAAACTCAGGTGTCCAGGAACATTTATCAAAGATCTCGGCGTTTGACGAGTTGAATGCTACGGCGGTCGGAAGCAACGGAATGGTTCTTGTAACCAACGATGGCGGCGAGTCGTGGAAGTCTTTTAAACCATGCGACGTGCCGATGAACGGTGTTTCAATGCTTGATCAGAGGACGGTGGTCGTGATCGGAAACGGCGGCTGTGTTGCAAGAACCGCCGATTCCGGAGAAACATGGCAAAAGATAAACATCTATTCACGGGCTGATCTGCTATCGATCTGTTTTTCGGACGCTAAAAATGGCTCGGCGACCGATACGAACGGTTTAGTCTGGCTGACCGGCGACGGCGGAAATACGTGGCTACCATTCAACGTTAGAACAAATCCGCGCCTTGTCTCACATTGTTTCATAGACAAATACACCGGCTGGGCGGTCGGCGAGAACGGGCTTATCGTGAGAACCGATGACGGCGGTTACAGCTGGCAGCGTCTGAGCGAAGGCGGCCGTGAAGACGTGAACGATCTCGTTTTTCTCGACGATGAGATCGGCTTTGCAGTGGGGACCAACGGACGGGTGTGGATAACGAACGACGGCGGCAAACTGTGGATCCCGGTCTTTTCAAGTGTCGAATCTAATCTAAACTCGATCGGTTACTTTGGCGACGACAAGATCTGGATCGCGGGTGACGCCGGCACGGTCCTTCGCACGAACAATGGCGGATCAAGCTGGGGCAAGGGCATCACAGGGGTTGATGATGATCTTTTGGGCATTGCGTTCGTTTCGGACCGCGTAGGCTTTGCCGTCGGAGCTAACGGCACCATAATCCGCACGACGACCGGTGGTGCCTATTGGGAACGGGTCGAATCAAGCACGAAGAACTGGCTTGAAGATGTGCGATTCATGACGGATAAGAAAGGCGTTATCGTGGGCGACAAAGGAACGATCCTTGCGACGCTTGACGGCGGTGAGACATGGTCGACAGTGAAAACAAATCTGAAAGAAAATCTCTATTCCGTGGGCTTCTCAGACGAGTTAAACGGGTTTGCTGTGGGCTCGAGGGGCATTATATTGCGAACACGAGATGGCGGACTTAGTTGGCAGGATCAGGAATCACCCGTTCAATTGAATTTATTTGCCGTGGCCGCAATCGGGCCGGATGAAGCGATCGCGGTCGTAGTGTGACTCCAGTGCGTCACGCACGCGTTCT
>CAYTDJ010000134.1:0-6907 GCA_964436265.1 uncultured Chloracidobacterium sp.
CTCGTCATTTGGGTTTCGAACAAATCCGTGTGGTCGAAAGTAAGTGGCACGGGAGGTCGAGCTGTAGTGTTGATCGCCGCATTGGCTCCTGCTTTGTACACAATGTGGGTACTAGTTAGGTTCTTTAGCAGTTAACTTTGTTAGAAATTCTTGACTGATCCGATGAAAACGAAACATGAGAATTTCGAGATCGACACTGACCGAAAAAGGCTCGATGTCGGGCTTATCCAAAAATTTCTCGTCGAAGATTCTTACTGGGCAGGCGAGCGGACCGAGGAACAGACGCGAACTGCTATCGAAAACTCGATCTGCTTCGGGCTGTATCGCGGCGATAAGCAGATCGGATTTGCACGAGTGGTGAGCGATAAGGCGACGTTTGCTTACATCGGTGATGTTTTCGTACTAAGCGAATATCGCGGGCAGGGTTTGAGCAAGTTGCTGATGCAGGAGATCGTCGATCATCCGGAACTCCAAGGTTTGCGGCGATGGGTCTTGGCGACTCGAGATGCTCACGGACTTTACGAGCAGTTCGAATTTGCTCCGCTTCGCCATCCGGATCGGTGGATGGAAAAGACCGCGCCAAACGCCTATTAGAAAAAGGTTTCTATCGGAAGAAAACTCCCAAGAACAGAAATAGCCAGAACAGTATCAATCCGAAGAGCGGAAGCATCATAAGCAATAGGCATCCGACGTTCGCCCAACTTTCCTGGTTCCAAGTTATCGGTTCCGGACAACTGGGACAGAACTCCTTTTCAGCGAGGTATGGCTTCTTGCACTTCGGACAGAGCTTGAGTTTCACATTAGAAGCATAAGGCTTTCGATGGCAAACTAAAAAGGTGAGATCGTCACCGGTTTAACAGTGAGATCGGTGTTCTCGATCGGATCGTTCACGGTGGAAACCGACTTCAAACTTTTCCAGGGTTCAACTTTTTTGCCTTTCGCCAATTTCGCCTATAATCGATTTTTACAAACCTTATTTATGGTCGAAGAATTTGCGTTCGATAACACTGAAGAACGCCGCAAGAGCCGTCAAAACGGTACGGGTTGGATAGAGGTGATCGTTGGGTCGATGTTCTCTGGTAAATCCGAAGAGCTGATCCGAAGGCTGAATCGTGCACGTATCGCGCGGCAAAAAGTACAGGTCTTTAAGCCCTCTATTGATGCCAGATACTCAGTTGAAGAGATAGCGTCACACTCCGGACATAAACACGATTCAAAACCGGTATCGTCCACGGCTGAAATGCTCGCGGCTATCATGCACGACACTCAAGTTGTTGGGATCGATGAGGGTCAGTTTTTTGATATGGACCTGATCGATGCTGTTAATTCACTAGCATCTGAAGGAAAACGGGTTATCGTTGCCGGATTGGATCAGGATTACACAGGCAGGCCGTTTGAACCTATGCCGCAGTTACTTTCCGTAGCCGAGTTCATTACAAAAACACATGCCATTTGCGTGAAATGCGGTTCGACGGCAAATTACTCACAACGAACCGTGGAATCTGAGGCTCGCGTAGAAGTCGGGGCAAGCGATAAATACGAAGCCCGCTGCAGAAAATGCTTTGTTCCGCACAGCGATTCGCCAACCATACACGAATAGAAAAGGCCCGGTTTGAGCCGGGCCCTTTCGTTATCCTTTTGCGATCTTCATCGAGTAAAGTATCGCGGCGAAGGTATCTGATTGCTTTTCGAAGTTCTTTCCGTTTGTAGAAATAATGATGTTCAGCTGTTGGTTTTGTCCTTGATATTTGCGGAAAGCGATCCACTGATGTCGCCTTATACCGTCTTTGTCCTCAGGAACTGATTCGACCCACTCAACGCCTTTTACTCCGTCCAGCTCAAGCCAACGTACCTTTTCATACTTTCCTTGCTTCAGCTGTTCGAGTGCTGCATCGTATGTCGCCTTGATGCTGACATCGGCCGGAAAGCTGTCAGGCATAACTGAAATCGAAGCGATCAGGAAACCGTTCGCGGGTGAGCCGTAATTGAACGATTCCTTCATGACCTGCATCTTTGGCCAGCCAACCGGCAGTTTCCAGGAAATGCCCTGGTCATCCCACTTGGTTTCATTCGAAGCGTCCTGTATCGACTGCTGTGAACTAGTTAGGGTCGGTTTCTCGGCTGTAGCGTCATTTGAACCAGTCTTCGACGAGCCAGTCGTCGACGAATTCGAATTTGAAGAAGAGCCACCCGAAATATCCTTCAGTTTGTCGCCAAGCCCGCAAAATGTCATTGCAAAGAGGGCCAAGGCCGCGGCAAGTGCTGATTTCATTTATTCTCCCCCGATTTGGATTTAAGTAAGACGCGGGTATTTTCGCCGTATTTGTAACAAAAATCAATTCGAGTCCGTTTCGTTAAATGATGCTTCCTCATTCACCGGTTCGGCTTGGTCGGTTTCCTTTGGTTTTCGTTTGAACCAATTGACGATTCGAACCGTCAGATCGTAAATTCGCTCAGATTCTTTTGCTAGGATCGGTGCTGCACTTGCGAGTATGAGTACATAAAGCGCCGCGAACGGTTGGACGATCTCCATAAGTCCGGCGGTAAACGCTAGCGAGGCAATAATGATCGAAAATTCACCGCGGGCAAGCAATGTAAATCCGATATTAAGCGAGCTGACCGTTGACATTCCGGTGCGTCGCCCAACGAGAAGGCCTGCGACGGTTACTCCTATAAGTGAAAGAACCGCGGCACCAAGCGACAGCCATACAGCCCCGCCGAGACTGAACGGATCGATCGAAAGTCCAAAGCTGAAGAAAAACAATGAGCCGAAGAAATCGCGAAATGGAACGACCATGCTTTCCATTCTCTGGCTGTGTTCGGTTTCACCAAGCACAAGTCCAAGCAGCAGAGCTCCGATGGCTTCCGCGACGTGTATCGTTTCGCCCAAGCCAGCCAGCAAGAAAAGGCATGCAAAGACCGAAACGATGAAGACATCACTGGATGCGATCTTGAATACTCGGTCCAGAAGCGGTTTTGCCCAACGACCTATCACCACGGTCCCGACGATAAACGCGAGAGCGATCCCGCCGGATGCCGCAACGCCGGCAACGGAACTTGCCTGGCTGAGAACTATCCCGGATATCAAAGAGAGATAGAATGCGAGGAACACGTCCTCGAACATCGTGATCCCAAGTATGAGTTCGGTCTCGGGATTGGCGGTCCTCCGATAGTCAAAGAGGATCTTTGCGACTATCGCACTTGACGAGATAGTGGTTACACCGGCGATCACAAGCGTTTCGCTCATCGGAAAACCATTGAAATACGCAAAAAAGAATCCGATGAGGAAATTTATCCCGATATATTTCGATCCGCCGATCACGATCGAGCGTCCGGCCTTGATCAGATGGCTGACATTCGATTCGAGTCCAAGATAAAACAGGAGAAACAAGACGCCCATTCGCCCCATGAAGGAAATGAGCGGTTCTGTGCTTATGAACCGGAAATCGAACATCGCGATCTTTGGCGCATGAGGGCCGACGACCATCCCGATGACGATCAAAAATGGCACTGTGGACAGCCCAAACCGGTTTGCGACAACCATCGCAAAGGCTATCAATGCAAGCGCTAATCCGATCTCAAGAACAAGGTGATCCATCGATTATACGGTTCCGTTTGAGAGCAAATTCTTAAGCTTGATCAAGTTCTTGCGATCGCCGGCCAGGATCAAGGTTGCTCCCGCATTGATCACAGTGTCGGCCTCGGGGTTGGTCCGGGTCTCATGGTTTGCTTCGATCAGCGAGACGATCGATGCGCCGGTCACGGTGCGCGCCGCAAGTTCCCGGATCGACTTGCCGACACTTGCAGCGTCAGGGTCGATCGTAAACCATTCGAGAACAAGATCGTCCAAGATCAGTTCGGTCGGAGCAAGAGCCCTTGGAACGTAGGATAGTCCGCCAATGATGCCGGCTATTTGACGTGCCTCTCCGTCCGTCAAAGTGACCACAGAATCCGGCTTGTTCAAGTTCTTTCTATCGAAATGATAGATCTCACGCTGTCCATCGTCGTGGATGACCACGATCAAACGGTCCCCACTGATCGCTTCGATCTGGAACTTTCGGCCGACACCGGGCAAGTTCGATTCACTGATTGTTGACATTATTTACTCAATTCCTCGCAGGGGCATTTCGTATTACACCAATACTGTACATCGAAAACAGAGCAGTTATCGTTTCCAGCTATCAATAATTGTTTTATGGCCTGGATATTCGCCACAAGATCATAGCGAGCACAGATCAAAAAAGCCGCAACGCCTTGGCCTCATATGAGGGCCTTTCAAATTCTGAATAATTATCGTTCATATACGAGATGCCCACGAAAGAGACGATAAAACATCGCCTGAACACATGTGATGATCGCAGTGTAGGGCCGCGAGCTGATGCTCATCGCACAGACACGAATCCATAGAAACGGAGTGACCGGTCCGTAAGAGAGTCTGTGAACTCCACATGAGGCTTCCGAATGACTTGAACGACCACCTAGGAAAGAAACTGAAAAGTCGGTGGGCCTCGTTTTTCAGGGAGGAGCAACCTGATCTTAGAGGAAATTAATGTATTGTTGATATGGGAAACGGAATCGAATAATGGCGAGCCAGGTCTCGGCTTATAAACAAAACTTCCGCTAATGACCATGGGCAGGGAATGCTTCTGATCCTTCACGCTTTGCGACTGTGTTGACCGAGCGGTCTTTACACCAAAATTGTACCGTGCAAGTCCATTTGAACTGGCCGGCGCAACCGCACCGTCACTCAGAATTGACCGAGGAACCGGGAATGGAAGTAAATGGACTCCCTCCGAATTGGAAAAGAACAATCCGATCAAAATACAGAACACAATGAAATGTCGATGTATTGGTCTTTGTTTGGGCCGGTTCATGAATGCTCGGGTATTCTGCTAATTTAGTTACCAATATTATCAGCAAGATCAAGAACCGGCAAAGTGATCGGTCTCTGTTCTGGGATTCTAGACCAATGCACACTCCTCCACTTTTCAATGATCTGTTGATCATACTTCTCGTTTCAGTTCCGGTCGCGTTCCTGTGTTTAAGGCTCAAGCTGCCTGTCCTTGTTGGCCTTATGGTGACGGGTGTCGCCATCGGTCCATACGGACTTCGGCTTATCAGCGATTTGGAAGGCATTGAGGTATTGGCTGAGATAGGGGTAATGCTCCTGCTTTTTACGATCGGACTGGAATTTTCACTTGCCAGGCTTCGTGAGCTAAAGCGGCTCGTGTTAATTGGCGGCGGATTGCAAGTACTTGGAACAATAGCAGTTGTTGTTGCCGTCTCAAGCTTTCTTGGCAGAGGAATCGGACAATCGGTATTCTTCGGATTCCTGGTTGCCCTTTCAAGTACGGCCATCGTACTGAAGAGTTACGTTGAACGCAAAGAGATCGATGCTCCGCACGGACGAGCGGGAATCGGAATCCTCCTATTCCAGGACATATCGGTTGTATTCATGCTGCTGATACTTCCGCTACTAGGCGGCGACGACATTGTCTCGTTCACCCAAATAGTGATCGATCTCGTTTCGTCGCTGCTTGCGTTGGTATTGATCGTAGCGGCTGCATGGTTCACGCTGCCCCGATTTTTGAAATTGATAGTCAGACTGCGAAGTCCCGAATTGTTCCTATTGACTGTCGTATTAGTTGCCTTAGGAATGTCTTGGGTCACAGCACATTTCGGGATGTCGCTCGCTCTCGGTGCGTTTATTGCGGGAATGGTGATCGCAGATTCAGAGTTTAGTCATCAGGCAACGGCAGAAATACTCCCGTTTCGCGACGTGTTCAACAGTCTGTTTTTCGTATCCATTGGAATGCTGCTGTCCTTTACGTCGTTGGTGCAAAACGCATTGGTGGTGTTCGAACTGCTCGTCCTGGTCATAGTTGCCAAGGTCGTGATCATATGGTCGATCATTCGGATCCTTGGTTACCCGCAGCGGGTCGCGATCATGACAGCGATGGGGCTTGCCCAGATCGGTGAATTCTCATTCGTGCTTGCACGCGCGGGACAGTCGACGAGCCTACTTTCCGGTACTGATTATCAGAATTTTCTTGCCGCCTCGATAATATCGATGATCGCCACGCCGTTCCTGATCGCTGCGGCACCGCGGATCGGGTATTATTTTCAGTTCTTTAAGGACGGGAGTCGGGAAGAAGTTGGGAATATTGAAGACGAGGATATTCACCTAACCTCCAGCGGCGGCCTTCAGCAGCACGTTATCATCGTCGGATACGGGCTTAATGGACAAAACCTCTCGCGTGTTTTGCGGGCCGTCGGTATCCCTTATACGATCTTGGACGTCAACGCAGAGGTAGTGCGTAAGGCAAAAAGCAAAGGCGAAAAGATCAATTTCGGCGATGCTACACGTCGCGAGGTCCTCCTCCATTCAAAGGTCGAAAAGGCGTTTGCGGTTGTGCTGGCGATGTCGGATGCTCAGGCGGCGAGGCGGACCGTAAATCAGGTTCGCTCACTTAACGAAGACGTTCATATCATCGTTAGGACCCGATACGTATCAGAGATAAACGAACTTTACGAGCTCGGGGCGAACGAGGTCATTCCGGAGGAATTTGAGACGAGTATAGAGATCTTTTCGAGGGTCCTCCACAGATACGGATTTTCACGGCAGGTGATCGAGGGCGAGATCGTGCGGATCCGACAGCAGGGCTACGAGATGCTCCGCTCACAATCGCTTCCTGAGCCAAAGACGGCGATAAGTGCGGTAGAAGGGTCGGACACGGTTACCTTGATCCTGGCTCCAGATTCGCCGGCCGTAGGCAAAACACTGGGCGAATTGGATGTTCGTGGCGAGAGCGGAGCCACGGTAATAGCCGTGATAACAGACGGAAAGACAAAGTTAAGCCCGGGCGCAGATTTCCGCTTGAGAGAAGGTGACACGGTCGTGCTTATA
>CAYTDJ010000135.1:0-6903 GCA_964436265.1 uncultured Chloracidobacterium sp.
AACGGACGCAGACCGCACGTTCGCTTCTCTCCGTGATCGCTTCAAAGCAGAAACGCTTTGACGATGCAAATCTCTTGCTTGCCGAATACGTGAAGAACGAACCAGTAAAGGCATTCGACAAGCTTCGGATGAATACGGAACTCGCAAAGGCTTACATGTCTTCCGGCGAACCTGTAAAGGCTACTCCGTATGCGGCAGAGGCTTTCTCGATCTCGCGGACGCTTGTTGCGGACCCTTCAATGCGTTCGGTCGGGCTTGATCTGTTTTACGACAACGGCATCGTGCTTTTCGACGCTTTCAGGCTCTCGAACGACACGGCATCCGCCGACAATACGCTCGAAGATCTCCGCAAGACCATCGGCACGAACGGCAACTCGATCCTTTTCTATTTTGCCGCAGACAAGCTCATTACTTACAGGATAGAAACGGGCAGAAAGCAGCTTGCATTGGAAACATACCTTTCAATGCTGATCGCCGCTACAAAGGAACTGCCATTAGAAGGCCAGCGTGAGGACGCTGTTCAACGCCTCAAACGTCGCGAGAAGCATTACAGGCTCCTTGGGGAACAGGCACCCGAACTTGCGTCGGTCGATAAGTGGTTTCCGGGCGAACCGCTCAAAATGGCTGACCTGAAAGGCAAGGTCGTGCTGTTGGACTTTTGGGCAACGTGGTGCGGGCCTTGTTTCGAAGCATTTCCGCACCTTATCGAATGGCATGACGACCTTGCCGACAAGGGGTTTGTCATTCTCGGTGTTACACGTTATTACGGCCGGGACGAGAGCCGTCCGGTGGATGAGGCGGGCGAGATCGAATTCCTGAAACGCTTTAAGGCAAAGCAGAAATTGCCGTATGATTTCGTTGTCGGGAAAGACCAGACGAACCAGTTGAACTACGGAGCGACGGCATTGCCGACAGCGGTTTTGATCGACAGAAAAGGCGTGATCCGCTACATTGAAGCTGGAACAAGTTCAAGCCGTATAGAAGACCTTCGTGAGATGATCATGAAATTGTTAGCCGAAAAATGAAGCCAGCGACGAGGATCAGACCAAAGGACAAGACCGCCAGTTTCTACGATCGCATCGCGGACGTTCATAACCTTGCCCTCAAACTCAACGGTTACAAAGATTCCGTCGCCAAGTTTCTCAAATCGCTAAAGCTGGACATCGGACCTGATTCGATGGTGCTTGATGCAGGAAGTGGCACGGGTATCGTTACTTTCGCCTTTCATGAAGCGGGCTTTCGACCTAAGAAAACCATTGCTTTCGACCTTTCAAGGAATTCGCTGAAACTCGCTCGCGGACAATCTCGGAAAGAGAAAAAGGTTGACCATAAAGCCATCAGCCACGTTCAGGGAAACGTGCTGTCGCTTCCCTTTGCAGACGAGACCTTTGATGTTGTGCTTTCATGCGGAGTTCTGGAATATGTCCCGCTTGACGACGGGCTTCGTGAATCTGCACGTGTGCTAAAGAAAGGCGGACGGCTCGTACTCCTTCCGGTAAAGCCTTCGCTGGTCGGAAGCGTCCTCGAACTTCTCTACAATTTTAAGATCCATCCCCTCGATGATGTAAGAAAGATTTCACAACGCTATTTTAATATCGTAGGCAACCACAGGTTTCCGGTAGCGGAACCGATAGCGTGGTCAAAGACGATATTCCTGCTTGAGAAAAAGTAAGAGAAAACTCATAGGTGTCTCGTCTCATCTGTCTCAATGTCTCAGTTTGTAGTACCTATTTCTGAAACAGTCACACACGCGTATAGGTCGAGTAAGAGAATATGCCGCTGATAATCGCACATCGAGGAGCAAGTGCATACGCACCCGAAAACACGTTTGCGGCCTTTCGTCGAGCTATCGAAGCCGGAGCCGACGGTATCGAGCTGGACGTTCGGCTTGCAAAGGACGGCGTGGCGGTGGTGTTTCACGATTCGTCGCTAAAGCGGGTCGCGGGAAGAAATGACAAGCTCGCCCATTACACTTCGACAGAGCTGAGGGATCTGGACGTAGGTTCATGGTTCAACCGGCAGATGCCTGATCTCGCGGACCCTGAGTTCAAAAAGGAAAAGGTCCCGACTCTCGCCGAGACACTCGAATTTCTAAAGGATTTCCAAGGACTGATCTACATCGAGCTCAAGTGTAAGGAAGCAGACGTCGAAAGTCTCTCAAATGCCGTGTGCGAAGTGATCTGCGGCTCGCCGATGCTTTCGCGGGTCATTGTAAAAAGCTTTAAGCTGAACGTGATCCCGTTCATTAAGGCTGCATGTCCCGAGGTTCGGACGGCTGCCTTGTTCGCACCAAAGATCAGGAATATCCTCCGCAAGGACAAGCATCTCTTGAACCTTGCCGAAGACGTGGGCGTAGACGAGATATCGCTTCATTACACCCTCGCAACAAAGAAACTAATGAAAAAGGCCGCACGCCGTAACTTGCGTGTGACCATTTGGACCGCTGACAATCCTCGCTGGATAAGGAAAGGCCTCAAGCTCGGCCTGAACGCCATCATCACCAACGATCCTGCACGCCTTTTGGCAAAACGGCAGGAACTGCTTGGTTCACCAACCTGAACCTACTTAGGTTGAACAAACTTCGAGTCTTCGATCGATATTCCGTATTTGACCTCGGTAATGACCGAATTGATCTCGAACGCAGGCGTTATCGCCTTGATCTTGAATGCGGACTTGATGCCATCGACCTCTCGGTAATCGTCGTAAAACGTCTTGACGGCCTGTTCGCCTTCGGGCGTGATAGATATGGTATCGCTTCGGAGCATAAGACCGGTTTCCTTATCGAAGTACAAGATGTCGTCCGGCAATCCGTCTGTCGAGGCGACGATCACGTATGCGTCGCGTTCGCCAACTTTTTCAATGCCCCGTACCATCACGTTTTTGTAGATCTTGTCTATCGAAGACTCCCGGGCATAGATATTGTTACGCTTGGTCTGAAGCAATTCACGGCCTTCTTTAATGCGGTTGCCCTGAATCGGATTTACCGTCCATGCCGTCTTTCCGTCATAACCGTCGAGGATGTCTCCGATACCTGCAAGGCTTACCTTCGTCAGCGATCTGTCGTCCGAACGCGAATAGGATTCGATCGTTCCTTTCAGCCCCATCGGTGAAAGCTCGACGGTGCCTGCCTGATATCTCGTCTTGAACTTCTGAAGAGCATCTCGTCCGCCGATCGCTTTGACGTATTTCTCAAGCACGTCGGCTGCTGATGGCAGGCGAACTGCCGAAGGCTCGGCCGCCGATTTCGGAGCAGGCGGTTTAGATGAGTCCGGCTTTTGAGCCAATACGCCGATGGAAACGGTCGTGACGATGAGTGCGATAGTGAATAGATTTTTCATACTGTTGTTCTCATTTATTGTTCGAACTGATAGACCTGACCGCGGCTTCGAGCTGCAGGTCGCGGCCTTCGAGCAAAGACGCACGGGTAACTGCCACCTTAATGTCCGGCACTACGCCGCGTCCTTCAATAAGGATATTGTTCGGAGACTTGTAATCTGAAATAGCGTATTGAAACATCCAGCCGCTCGGCAGTTTGTCGAAGACCGAGAGCAGTATGGCTCCGGCGGACGTTTCCCCTACGATCTTCCCTCTTCCTGATTCCTGGATGCCCGCGGCAAACATCTCGCTTGTCGATGCCGAACCGTGATCGGTCAGCACAGCGATCTTACCCAGAAATGGTTCTACCTGAGGATAACCGAACAGCGTCATAACACCTGAACGCGACGTCATGGTTCCGAGAGAGATCTGTTTATCGGAGATCTGGCCTGCAACACCGCCGGCTAAACCGCCGATGCCGCCCGGATTTCCGCGAATGTCGAAGATTATGCCGTCTGCCTTGGCAAACTCCTTTATGGCGGCACGTATCTTGGCGGCTTGAGGGATGACCCACATATTGAATCGGATATAGCCGATGTTTCCGGGCAGGAGACGCGATTCGAAACGCACTTCTTGTTTCGGAAAGTTCCCTACGGGCTGCGACATCTCGCCCGCAAACTGAACACGCGAGAGCTCGGCCTTTACCAGGGAATTTTTCTCATTCGTCAGTTCCACCGAGACAACAGAACCGGCCTTCCCGGCAAGCATCGCCTCGACCGTCCGTTCGAGGTAGAGATTACGCATTCCATCGCTCATTGTCCGCTTTTCGAGCGAATCAATTACCGGCTTTAGGAGTTCGGCGACCGGCTTACCGTCGATACTCTTGATGACAAACCCCGGCTTCAGTGAAGCCCTTTCAGCCGAAGAATCCTTATCGATACGCTCGATGACCGGAACGCCTTCGAGCCAGATCACATCAATTCCTACTGAACCGTTTGATTCGGGTTCGCCGATGGCGGGAGGCGGCGGAAAGATGTTGAAATGCGAGAGTTTCAACTCGGCAAGCATACGCCGAAGGACATTATGAAAATCTTCGTCGCTTTTGGCGGCCTGTGCCCTTGGCAGATACTCATCGCGGACTTTGCTCCAGTCCACGCCGTTGAACGTCGGATCGTAATGCTTCTCGTTTATGGTGTTCCAGACCTTCTCAAAAGTGTCTCGGCGGACCTGATTTAATTCAGGAGTTGAGGAAGCAACGGCTGTTCCGGCAACCTGTCCCATCGTGCTGACGACTAGGGCTATCAGGACGACCGCAGCTGAAAAACCGTGATAAGAGATCTTTTTGCTCATTTATGTTAACGAATACGCACGAAAATGCCTGCCCGTTTCGGCTTTTTGGAGATTTAATCTAAACTTAACGTTATTCGAACATAACAAACCGGCAGATTCGCATGAAATTCTACAACAACGTTTTGGAACTGATCGGCAACACGCCGCTAGTTCGCATCAATAACATAACAAAGGAACACAAGATCAAGGCCCAGGTTTACGCAAAGATGGAGAGCCTTAATCCGGGCTATTCAGTTAAGGACCGCATCGGGCTTTCGATGGTGGACTGGGCCGAGGAGAAGGGCGTTCTCAAGAAAGGCGGCACGATCATCGAGGCTACAAGCGGAAATACCGGTATCGGCCTTGCTCTTGTCGCGGCGGTACGCGGCTACAAGTGCATCTTTGTTCTCACCGATAAGGTGTCGGTCGAAAAAAACCGTTATTTGAAAGCCTTGGGTGCGGACATCGTCGTATGCCCTGCGGCCGCAAAACCGGGTACGCCGGATCATTATGTAGCTACCGCCAAACGCATCGCCGAAGAAACGCCTAATTCGTTCTATCCGGACCAATACAATCATCCGGCAAATCCGCTGGCCCATTACCGAACGACAGGTCCTGAGATCTGGAACGATACAGACGGGAAGATCACGCATTTTGTAGCGAGTATCGGCACCGGCGGCACTATCAGCGGAACGGCACGCTACCTCAAGGAGATGAACCCGAATATCAAGGTGATCGGGGCAGATCCCTACGGTTCGATCTTTAAGACATACAAAGAATCCGGGCACGTACCAGAGCCGACGCCCTATTTGGTAGAGGGTATCGGTCAGGCGTTGCCAACCGGGAATGCAGATCTTGCGATAATAGACGAGATCATCAATATTACTGACCGAGAATCCTTTGACTTTGCCCGCCAACTTGGCCGACGCGAAGGTATTTTTTGCGGCGGTTCGACCGGAACTATCTTTGCGGGTGCATTGCGGGTCGCCAAGGATCTTGACGAGAACGCGGTCGTTGTTTTCATAGTCTGCGATACGGGTGAACACTATCTCACCAAATTCCATTCAGACGAATGGATGAAGGAAAAGCTGCTTCTTGAACCACAGCGGATGTCGGCCGGATTGATAATTGAAACCAAGAATTCAGGAGCCCCTGCACAGCTGGTATATGTGACGCCGGACGACACGGTGGGCCATGCATTGGAACGAATGAGCGAAAGCGGGGTAACACAAATACCTGTATTAGAAGATCATCGTTCGATCGGCAGCCTGCGTGAGAGCCGCGTCTTGACCAAACTGCTCCAGAACCGCGACCTGCTGGAATCTCCGGTTTCGGAAGTTATGGACGAGAGCTTCCCCGTAATGGAAGTTGACGCCAACCTTTCGGATATCAAGAAGAAACTTCAAAAGGCTCCTGCTGTTTTAATAGAGGATTTTAAGCGTATCACGGGTATAATAACGCGTTCGGATGTTCTCGAACTGCAAAAGTAGTTCCATCTTTCCCCCAAGCTAATGGAGTGAAATGCTATGAGTGACGATAGACCTGGCGACGTCTCTCCCATAACTGATGCGGATACAACTCCGCCAAACCCATCACCGCAACAAGAGCCTTCGGCGTCAGGCGGTTGGCAGATGCCCGAACCGAAGTTTCAGCAAACCAGCGGTTATTTGCCGCAGGGTTATCTTGAGCAGTTGGGAATAGGCGAAGCGGAAAAACAAGCAGCAACATCCGCAGCGGCCGTTCCCGCGTCGGCCCCGCCTGATTCTCCAATGTCGCCGCCGGTTGCGGTTGAAGCCCAACCGGACCTAGCCGAACAGATCGAGGAAGTTGCCATTCCGGCTGCATCCGCGCCTGTGGTAAAAAAACGAAGTAAAACGGCCCGTATTTTATTTATTGTGCTGGGCATCTTGGCAATGCTCGCGTTTATCGCGATCTTTTTGACCGTCATTTACATCTTATTCCTATCGCCAAATGGGGGGAGCGGACAGTTCTAAAGGCAAATACTTGCCTTTTCAACCGTCCTAACTCGAGGGACGAAGCTGCGGACGCTTGTATTTGAAAGGCGGAACGTTCAGGGATCGGAAAATCGTGCAGGAAGGAAAGGTAAAACTTGGTGCTCAGGAATACTCGGTAATAGGGTCGCTTTCGCTCGGTCGGACACCTGATAACACGATTTGCTTTCAGGGCGATTCTAATGTTTCCCGAAACCACGCTCAGATCCAACAGATGGCTGATGGATTTTACGTTTCGGACCTCGGG
>CAYTDJ010000136.1:0-6864 GCA_964436265.1 uncultured Chloracidobacterium sp.
CCCGCGATCAGCGCCATTACCAAAAAGGTAACTATCGGTCCGTACTTGACCGATTCGAGCAGGACGCTGTTTCCCGCGGTCTGAAATGAACTCTGCTGTCTCGGATTTCGCATAATGCTAAATTCCTATCGCTCAAAAAACACTATCTTGCCGGTGCCGTTGGCGGCTGTTGGGCCGCAGTCGGAGCTACGGGTTGTGCAGGTTTTGCGTTCGGGTCCGGCGGAGCTATCGCCGCTGCCGGCAAATAGATCCCCTTCATACTCCAGGTAACTACACCCGGGGCAGCGTTTGCTCCCGCCAGCGTGGATCCGGCTATCTGCGGCAAACCGGCCCGCTGAACATTCGCCTGTTGCGGCATTCCCTCCTGGACCTCGTAGGCAAGATTCCCGAAAAGCCGCGAACCGCTCTCGGCACCACCCGCAAACTCCAGCGACTTTAGGAAAGTTGCGATCGCGTCTTTGTTCTTCGCAAGTCCCTTTATTTCGATCTCGCCTTTCGCGTTCAGTTTCATCTCCGAGATGTAGAACGAAGGGTCTATGGTGAACGGATAATTAGAATCGAGCTGATACAAAAGATTCGTTCTGACAGGCTGCTCCTTACGCAAAAGGCTGACCTGCTTAACAAATTCCTGATACCACATCAGATTTGCCTCATACGACTTGCGGCGGTCGAGCGCAGGCTTGAGTTCGGCCGTGCGCGCATCTGCCCTGGCTTCACGAATTGCAAGAGTGACGCGCTCTCGTACAATATCCGCAGCAAGCGCCGCAAGCAATGCGAACGCGATAACGGGTGCCGCAAGGATAGCAAACACCGTCCGATTGCGTCGCTTCTGGGCCTCGATCTGTTCAAGCCGGCGACGTTCTACTTCTTCGGTGTCCGCATGGACCAGAAGATCGCGGGCAAGATTTACGACCGGTATCACACGAGGGCCGACAGCATCCGGATTGCCGAAACTGAAAGATCCTAAAAGCAGCCCGCCCGCGACCGCCTCATCGGCAGGAATAGGAATTCGTATGAACTCAAGACCGCTTTTCTGAGCGTATTCATGAGTGATCGTCGAAATATGCTCCTCGAGGCCTGCCTCGCCTGCCCAAATTATCTGTGCATAGCTGGAAAGCTGAAGTTGTTCGAGTCTATCCGGTGATAGTTGCAAAAAGAGCTGGTCTAACGCTTGTCTGACATAGGCCTCGAGCCGCTCCCCTGATACATCGGCCGGCTTTCCAGTTTTTCCGTCGGCCGTTTTTCCGGTTTTTGATTTAAGGTCCTGAGGGCCGAGGAATGAATACTCGTTAAAAAGACCTGTCTTCGGACTCCATAACCCAATACTGAACCCGGACCGGCTGATCAGAATAAAAGCCGAGACCTCCGTTTCCTTGCCGGAACGCCGCACTTCCGCGCCTTCCGGCAGCCTTGAAAGGAAGTACCTTGCTGCGCAGCGTACGGGAGTTTCGACGATGAAGTTCATCGAACCCGCCGCGGCTCCACCGACGAGGGCGCGCATTCTCTCGCGAACGTTATTTACAAATTCGCGGGGAACCTCGGTCAGGGTAACCTGTCCGTTGGGGAGCCGGCCGATCGAGCTTGCCGTATCTTCGAGCGCGGTCTCAAATATCGGGTGGTTGTCCGTCCCGAGCAGCATCTGCTGTTCGGCATTTACAAGCCATTCGGACAAAGTGTCTTCGTCATACGCAAGGCGTTCGCCGTCAAGTGCAAGTATTCGGGTACGCTCGGCAAAGTTGGGAACGACCGTACAGAAGACAGTGTTTCGGGACAGCTGCGGTAGACCAAGCTGGTTTCGCCGTCGCATCTCGATCGTCGCACCGAGATTGAAGTCCGATGGAAATCGCGCGATATCGAGCAGATATGTACCGCCCGGCCCCTGCTGCGGCGAAGCAGCGACAGTACCCGACGGGCCGCCCCAAACTATTGCCAACTGGTCGGGAGTATTCCCGAAATTCGCAAACTCACGGCTGGCGCCGGTATCGACCCCGCCACGCTGCCGTCTTGCTGCGTAATTGCTTCGCATATTGATTACCTATGCCACAAATTTTTACACCCAAAGATCGTTAAAGAGTCTCTCTAAATCGTTGAAGCGTATTCCCTTCAATGGCAGCCTGCGGCGTGGTACGTGCCTGTCGGCCAACCAGGTCCGAGAGTTCGTCGACGTTCCCCGATATCGACATCGCCATTTCCAAAGTGATCGAACGCTTTCGGTAGAGTGAGGCTAACGATTGGTTCAAGGTCTGCATTCCGTATTTGTCGGAGCCGGTCTGCATCATTGAATAGATCTGGTGGATCTTGTCTTCTCGAATAAGATTGCGTACTGCGGAATTCGGTATCAGGATCTCCATTGCCATGACACGGCCGTTGCCGGCTGCGTTTGGGAGCAAAGCCTGACACATGATCCCTTCCAATACGTTTGACAGTTGTGTGCGGATATTTGCCTGCTGGCCGGAAGGAAATACATCGATAATTCTTGTGATCGTCGATGCAGCCGTGTTCGTATGTAATGTTGCGAACGTTAAATGCCCCGTTTCGGCTACGCGGAGCGCCATTTCTATGGTCTCAAGGTCTCGCATTTCGCCGACGAGCACGACGTCTGGGTCTTGACGCAGTCCGGTTCTTAGAGCGTCGGCAAAGGTCAGCGCATCTTTGCCCAACTCGCGCTGGCTGACGACACAATTCTTGTGTGTATGGAGATACTCGATCGGATCCTCGATAGTGAGAATATGCTGTCGCCGCGATGTGTTGATGCGATCGATCATCGTCGCCAGCGTCGTCGATTTTCCCGAACCGGTCGGCCCAGTGACGAGGACCAGCCCCCTCGGTTTTCGACAGAGGTCGGAGACCACGTGCGGAAGTCCCAGTTCCTCAAACGAACGTATTTCGTAGGGAATAACGCGAAACACTCCGCCGATCGTTTCTTTCTGACGAAAGATATTTACACGAAACCTCGATACGCCGGTTAAACCGATCGAATAATCCAGCTCGAGCCGACTTTCGAATTTGTCCCTCTGGACAGGAGTCAGGTATGCAAAGGCAAGTTGGGCCGTCTCTTCTTCGGTGAGATCATGCCAGCCTTCGAGCGGCTGCATCAGGCCATGTACGCGCACTTGCGGCGGGCTGTCCACACGTATATGCAGATCAGAGCCGCCCATCTCGACAGTTTGTTTCAGAAGGCCTGCAAGCCTTCCCTTTGGATCAGCAGTAATATCCATGTGCCACTCGAAAAACAACCAGGGAAATTCGTAAAATTCACTTCATTCCAAAGGCCTCAGAAGGCCGAAGATCTGTTTCGACGCCATAAAACTCGAAACAAAAGCTTACCGGCACACTTTTGTTAAATGCGCATCGCGCTAAACGACCATTAATACTAAATTTCCAGAAAAAGGGTTGCGTATAGGTAGCCTCAGTTTGGCCGAAGTCTTTAGTGTTCGTCAACATCTTTTTTGGTCGAATTGTGCCGAATTTTAGGCCAACCACAATATGTGGTGTTCTTGCCCGCGTTTTCGAACCACGTTACCGATCAAGCAGCTGCAGCTGATCACTCTAACCGGATAGAAATCTATCTCCCTACAATGTATTGCTGAAATCAGCTAAACTCTAACCGTTTTCCCGCGGTCTCATTTTCCTAAAGGCCTATTATGGAACTCGCCCGATTTTAGGTCTTTGCCCAAAGTATGGCTCACAGGGATGACCAACAGCAGATGTATGATCCGGTCTTTTACGGTAAGGCCGTGAGGCTTATCTTTGGCCGCGTCGCACTCATCTTTTTGCTGTTGATGGCAAATCTCTGGAGAACCAGCGGATTTGCAGATCTCACCGCCGGTGACAGTCCGGACGCGCTACTGATCGTCTTTTCTTTTACCGTCGGTCTGTCGGTTGTTTATTTCGTGGCCTTGCGGCTGGCTCCGGCCGCACTTTGGCAGGTCAGAATACAGTTCGTTTTTGATCTGATCATCATCACCTGGCTCGTAATGCAGACAGGCGACATCATTTCGCCTTACGCAACACTTTATATAGTTCTCATCAGTGTCGCCGGATTCTTTCTTGGCAAAACGGAGACACTGCTCATGGCGATCGCGTGTGCTGTATCTTTCACAGCCCTTTCGGTCCTGGCGGCGAACGGCATCGTGATCGCAACTTCAGGAGACCAGCCTGGTTCACGGATCCTGCAGATAGTAGGCGTTAACGATGTCGCGATCCTTCTCGTGGGGCTCATCGCCGGCAGGCTGTCCGAGCGGAGAATGCTCTCGGAGGAACTGAGACATTCAGAGGCGAGCTTCGCCGATCTGCATTTGCTGCATGAGAGGATCGTAGAATCTATAAATTCTGGTTTGATAACCACCGATCTTTCCGGGCGAGTATATTCCTTCAACCAAGCGGCAGAAGTAATTACAGGTATCTCCTCGGACGCAGCTTTGGGAAAGAGTGTCTTTGAAATATTCGGCCCTGATGTAAGAAGCGTTCTTGATAGGTGTTTGGACATTGATAGAAGGGCTGATCCACATGAACTTCATTTTGAAACAAGCTTTGGCGACCCCGGAAGCGATAAGCATGTTAGGGCAGTTTGCACCCTGATCCCCCTGATCTCGACCGCAGGTGCTACGACCGGAATGATAGTAAACGTCCAGGATGTGACCCAGCTTAAGGTCCTCGAGGAATCGGTGCGCAGATCGGACCGCCTCGCGGCCGTCGGGCGAATGGCGGCCGGCCTTGCGCACGAGATCAGGAATCCACTAGGCTCAATGAGTTCTGCTCTCCAGTTTCTTCAGGAACGCGCTTCCGGGGCTGCCGACGAAAAGGCCCTTATGAATGTCGTGCTGCGCGAATCCGATCGGCTTAATACGATCATCACGAACTTTCTTTCGTTCGCACGTCCGACGGTAAACGGATCAGGATCGGCGCGTTCGATCCTGAATGTTTGTACGGTGATCAACGACTGTACGGCTCTGATCAAACATAGCCCTGAAGCCACAAGCGAACATCAGTTCGAAATCAGGGCTGACGGTGAGCTTTACGTCGCCGGAGACGAATCGCAGTTAAAGCAGGTCTTCTGGAATCTTGCAAGAAATGCTATCCAGTCAATGCCTGACGGAGGGACACTGGCCATAGATGCAACCGAAGAGAACGGTATTGTCCGCATAGAATTCAGCGATACAGGAGTCGGTATCGACCGCTCGATGCTCGATCATATTTTTGAACCTTTCCTGAGCGGTTCGGGAGGCACCGGACTCGGCCTGTCGATCGTACACAAGATAGTTCAGGATCATGACGGCCGCATCGAAGTAGACAGCCGTGTTGGAAAAGGGACCAGGTTCACGGTAGAGTTTCCTTCGGCTTCAAACAAAAACTGATGGCAAATCTTTTGATCGTCGATGATGAAAAAGGATATCGCGAGGTATTGAGCGTGGTGTTCGAAGCCGACGGCCATTCGGTCACGACGGCTCCGCACGGTCGGGCGGCCATCTCTCATCTTAAGAAAAGTCCGATCGATCTGATCATTTCCGACGTAAGGATGCCCGACATGGATGGGATCGAACTGCTGAGGAAGGTGAGAGCTTTTGATCAGGAGATCGGCGTCGTGATGATGACGGCTTTTGGGACGATCGGCACGGCACGCGAGGCCTTCAAACTCGGGGCCGACGATTTCATTCAGAAACCATTCAATAATGAAGAGTTAAAACTGATCGTAAGGCGAACTCTCGAGCGGCGTGCGCTTGTCAGCGAGAATCGCGCGCTTAAACAGGCACAGAGGTCGATAGGAAGCATCAGCAATATCATCGGCAGTTCTTCGAAAATGAAGGAACTGTTTGCCTTGATCGAAACTGTTGCGCGTGAAAGATCGACCGTACTCATCACCGGAGAATCGGGCACGGGAAAGGAACTGGTCGCTCGCGCGATACACGAACTTTCGGCTCGTGCCGAGAGTCCTTTCGTTCCGGTGAACTGCGGGGCGATGACCGAGACGCTTCTCGAATCGGAGCTTTTCGGATTCATGAAAGGCAGCTTCACAGGAGCTGATCAGAACCGTGCAGGGGTATTCGAAGCAGCCGAAAATGGAACTATCTTCTTGGACGAGATCGGTGACATGCCGATGTCGATGCAGGTCAAGATTCTTCGCGTTCTGCAGGACGGCCGCGTTCGCCGGATCGGCTCGCAGCAGGAGATCGAAATAGACACGCGTGTGATCGCAGCGACCAATCGCGACCTTGAGCCGATGATCGCCGAGGGGAAATTTCGGCAAGACCTTTTTTATCGAATTTCAGTTATCCCGATCCACGTGCCGCCGCTGCGCGAACGCTGCGAAGACATTCCGCTGCTTGTCGATCACTTCGTCAAGAAGTTCAGCGCTCGTTCCGGAAAAACGATAGGCATTTCGCCTGATGCCGTCGATTCGCTATCGTCGAGAACCTGGAACGGAAATGTCCGTGAATTGGAACATACTATTGAACGAGCTGTTGCTCTCACCCCTGACGGCCACGAGGTCACGTCTGACCTATTCAGTTCTCCTTCTAATGGACACAGCGAATTTTCGGCAACGATACCCGATGATGGCCTCGACGCTAAAGCCTTTCTTGAGAAGATCGAATGCGATCTCGTTGCCGCGGCAATGCGCAAGTGCAACGGGAACCGTACAAAGGCCGCGGAGCTTCTAAAAATGGAAGTCCATCAATTTAGATATTTGCTCGGAAAATACGGGCTTTAGTCAATCGGTCGTTGCTCGGTTCTTTAAGAACTCGTTCATGTCGTCTTTTGCCAGTGGTCGGGCAAAGTGGAAGCCCTGGCCCGCGGCGCAGCCCAGGGACTGGAGTTCGCCGATCTGTTCCGGATGTTCGATACCCTCGGCGATCGTCTTTAGAT
>CAYTDJ010000137.1:0-6863 GCA_964436265.1 uncultured Chloracidobacterium sp.
CGCCCCTAAAACTTGCCCCTGCGATATGAATTAAGCCTGATTGTGGGCTTCAACGAACCACAATAACTTATCAATGCCGCGGGAAATTCCGGTGTAAAGATCCGAAGTATCCTTGTCTCCCAGTTCATCAGTCTCGTCGATGTTCTTGCGCGTCTTCTTGCCGAAATCCGCCAACGCTGACGATAGAGCATCAACGTGCGCCGTTCCGTCAGTTATCTCGTGTGGATATTCGGCCAGTGACGAGTTCGCCGCGGCCAGACGCACGGTTCCCATCGCAACGCCGCCAAGCGTCGTAATCCGTTCCGCGAGGTCGTCAACATGAACGTCAACTTCCGTGGCTACGCGGTCAAAAAGCTCGTGCAGTGCGATGAAATTCGGCCCTTTCACGTTCCAGTGAGCCTGTTTTGCCTGTGATCTCAGGTCCGCAGCATCCGCAAGGCTTTGATTCAATATCGCCACCAGTTTTTCACGTTTTGCCTTCGTTAGATCGATCTTTGTATTGTGCAGTTCCATGACTTCTCCTATTTAGAATTATTCTAACTCTAACCACTGGTAATGTCAAACTCGTATCGGTCAAAGTTCGGTTCTGATATTCTGTTCCTGCGATCTATAAATGGTTGATCAACTTATGATGTTTCTGCAGGGCCAGACATGGACTGAATGGTTCCATTGGCAATACGAGCTTGTATTTAACGCTATCCACACTTCGCTGAGGTCACTGGCGGCGGGTTTCGCGGCTCGTTTGCCGTACATCGTCGCGGGACTGATCGTGTTCTTCCTTTTCTGGCTTCTCGCCCGGATCTTCAGATGGCTGTTCCTCAAGGGTACAGGCGAAACCAAGATCAATTCCCAGCTTCGAACTCTAATTAGCCGACTGATCATCGTGATAATGATCGTTGTCGGCACGTTTACGTCCCTTTCCGTAATGATCGAATCGTTCGATTTCGGGCAGGTGGTTGCGGGACTCGGATTCACTTCCTTTGTGGTCGGCTTTGCCACAAAGGACATTCTTAACAATTTCCTCTCCGGCATTCTGATCCTGTGGCAGCGGCCATTCAACCTCGGAGATTATCTGTTCGTCGGGGCAAATCAGGGCCGCGTCGAGCATATCGGAGTTCGTGCGACGATGCTTCGCAAGGACGACGGAGAGAACGTTTTGATCCCAAATGGTGAAATGTACTCCTCGGCGTTGACGATCAGAGGAGCGGGAAAGAAACGGAGGATGAAACTCCAATTTAATGTGCCATTCGATACGGATTTTTCGACGGCGAAGGCAACGATCTTAGATACGATCGGCAGCATCGAAGGGATCGTAACAGATCCGCCGCCATCGGTGTATGTAACTGATTACGAAGGCAGCGGGGCGGTCACCAGCGTTCAGTTCTGGATCGACACCAACGAGGACAAACCGCTTCAGGTCTTCGATCGAGCAGCGATAGCAATATTGAAAGAGCTGAGGGCTAAGGGAATCGGGATAAACGGAAATAATGTGAGCCAACCCGGGATCGAAGCAAACACAGCTTCCCAACCGGGGACGAAAGAAGATCCTATTGTATGACGCGCGGCGGCCTGCGGTTAAAATTGGCCCCGCTGCCGGGCCCCGTTCCGCTTCCGCCGGCCCCGAAAGATGAGTTTCCTCTGAACAACGGGGTAAAGATCCAATTAGAATGGCGATCGATTCCGTAATAAGAAAGTATCGAATTGCTTCTACTCTGACTTGCAACACCTATGAACGGCTGGTTATCCGTGACCACTTCAAAACTGTCGTCGTCTTCGCCAAGTGCTGATTCTGTATCGATCGAGTTCACGATAATGACCGTATAGCGGTCGAGCAGCCGCGTGGGATTAGCAGGAAGTACACCGTTGTTGTAATCCTGTACCCGTTTTGCAAACTTTGCGACTGTCTGTGGATCCGGCTTGACCAATCGCCATTTGCCGTCCTCGCTGAGCGGATCGACCGCGGCCGAAGGCCGCAGGATCTGGCGTTTCTTGGTTCCTTGCGGCAGGCCTTCTAACAGGTCGTCCATCGACTCAGGCAGCTTCTGGCCGTTATAGAAAATGACATACTGACGGATCGCGTTCGCAACTTCTTCTCCACGGCGGATCGCCTCGAGTTCTTTTTCCCGCTGGACCTCGTATTGGACAGACGGTGCGACCGCCAAGAGGGCGATGGCAAAAATGACCATAACGCCCATGACGGCGATCAGAGTCGCCCCCCGCTCAGTGCCGCCTGTTGTCGTTGTCATCGTCTTCATCGTCAACGGGTCGTTTGACGTTGGCGTTTGCGTTTCGGTTTGGTGGCACGTAACGGGGAATACCGTCCGGAATGCCGGGGATGCCCTGTGAAACACCCGGGGCGCTTGGATTATAGGGCTGAAATCCGCCCGGTTGTGGAAGCGGCCTTCCGCCCGGGCCGGTTGGAACTGTCGAACCGGCGGTCCCGGGAGCGGGCCGGTAAAGTTCGACCGTATGTTTGAATCCTAGCATCGTGTCTTCAAAGGTCACCTTCTCAGAGTTGATATTTATCAGTCGAAAGCGGCCGCCCACAACGTCGTTAAGCCGTGCGCCGGTCGGCGTCGGCTTGCCCTGTTCGATGAAATAGGCTGTGTCGTTGTTATAGCGTGCCCGGGCGATCATCCCGACGTATTGAAAGTTTGGCGTCGGAGGCGCCTGGATCGAGATCATTACAGGCAGCGAATATTTACTTCCATCTGGTGATCGTGCTATCACCTGTGCCGAGCCCGCGCCTGAGATCATATTCGCCGGGACATTTGCCGAAAGCCGCTGAGGGCTCACGAACGAAGTTGGCAACTCGTTTCCATTAAAAAACAACTTGGCGTCGGGCGTGAACTTGTCGCCGTTCATCTCTAAACGAAAACTCTTTGAACCGGCATAGACATTCTGCGGCGAAACGAAAGCGACCAGATACGGTGGTGTCGGCGTCGGAGTCGGAGTAGGAGGAGTTACAAATGGTGTCGGCGGCGGCGGACAGTCGAGACACGGCGGCGGCGGTTCGTAGAAAGCGAAGATGTTCCTGCCCGGGTCGGGTGCGCCGAACGCGTTCGGAGAATACGAGACAGGGATCATGTACGCGAGATCCTGTTCGGCCTTAGAAGGCATCTTCACCTCTTCGACATCTCGACGCGGAGACGAGCCGGAGCGCGGCGTCGGGGACGTGCTTACGGTCGTCTTTGTCGAACTGCCGGTCAGGCTCGGGCCGAAAGCGAACCAAAGCGAAGCAAGGGCCAGCACGCCTAACAGGGCTGCCGCGATGATCTTGTTCCTCTCGGACCGACTATTTACTTGCTGAACTGCCATGACCTACTGTTGTTGTCCCTCCGCGACGGGCATCGCCACGTTCGACCGGCGGAAATACGCCGCCATTTCCAATCTAAGGCTAACGACCTCGCCCAGTGTTCTGCCTTTGGGCGCGGCGGGCTGCTGTACGGTTGGACGCTGACCCGGAAACCCACGAAATCCGCCATCGTCTGCCGCAGCACCTGCCTGTTCGTCCGGACCTTTCTTTTGTGTTTGCTGAGAATCGGATGGCTCGAGCTCGACCGCGCTGATGATCACAAATTCCCGGCCGGTCTCGATCTCGCGAATGAACTTTCTAAGGTTCGGATAAGATCCCTCAAGCGTCATCGTGACGTATGCCCCGGGAAAAAGGCTTCGGAATCTTGCACGGCCGCGTTCTTCATCAGACTGGTTGCCGCTCGCCTGGTCCGCGATCTCAAGCGGCGCGTAATCGGGGCCGCTAGTATTGAGCAGTCCGTATGCCGCGATCAGTCCGTTTATCCGTTGATAAAGCGCCGTTCTGCCAACTGAAGCGACCGGAAGGTACTGGATCTCGAAATCGTTCGCGCTTTGAACAAGCAATGCCGCCTGAGAACCGGTATCCTTGATGCTGCCGTATTTCTCCCTGGCCGATGCCAACTCGCGTTCGAGATTGTCCCGGGCAGCCTTGTTTCGTTCCAGTTCACGCTGCTGTGGCAACGTGCCGAAGAAAAACAGGGCAAGTGCGGCAATGATGACCAGCGAGGCGGCGGCGAGTGCACCTAATTCGAGCGGGCCCCACATTCCCTTGTAAACCTTGCGCGGCCTGTTCGAGGGGACGATGCTGATCTGCATCGGCTTTTCGACGACGATCGTCTCTTTGTCTGTCAGCAGAACGGTCCTGTCCTTTTCCTCGACGGCAACTGCGCCGTCGTGAACATTTACGACCATCTCCGGCTCGGCATCATCCGACCGCATCGTCTTGTCCAGGTCGATCTCGCTCATTGAGCTTCACCTCCCTGTGCGACCTCGTTGCGTGCAGTTGTCGAGTAACCGTAAGCCGGCGTGTAGATAAGCCGAAGTGTGTATTCCGTGTATGTCACCCGATCGTTCTTTTGAAGGTCCTGGCCGCGAAGCTCCGCCTGAAACAACCCGGAATTATTCATCGTCCCGATCATTCCCATCACAGACTGATAGTCGCGGCTGACCACGCCGAGTTCGATCTCTGCTTTTACACGGTCGCCGTCACGATATACGTTTTCGACATTTATTCTCGAAGCGCTTACACCACCGGGCAAAACCGATTCGAGGTCAGCAAAAAGCCTGGACCAGCCAAAGGTCTTGTTTGCGACCAGCTTGTGCGAGGCGACCAACAATTCGCGCTCTTCCGGCGAAAGCTGCTGCTGGACCTTTTCGCCTTCGCCCTTAAGTCTTTTGACCTCGGCCTCCATTTCGCCGACGTTCTTGCGAGCGATCTCGTTTTCCTTGCTCAGCGTGTACCATTGGGAAAGCGCCAGCAGAGCGCCAATGGCGCCAAAGACGATCAATACCAGCGACAATAGATACGGTGTCGTCCGGTTGCGAAACGGATTGGTAGCTAAGTTTAATTTTGTGATCACGGTAAAACGGCTTGTCAGACCTGTCGGTTAGATGCGCAACAGACGAAGTTTAACACGAAAAAAGCGCCGTGTCTTTCACGAAATCGGGGGAAAAAGGTTGCAATTTCAATCAATTCTATGTGGCAGCGGACGCAGGCTTTCTTCTTCGCTCATCTCGCGGTAGGCGCATACTCGATTTCTGCCTTCGCGCTTTGCTCTATAAAGTGCGGAATCGGCGATCTCTACGAGCTCGATCGGGTCGCTCGAATCGTCCGGAAACGATGCAACACCGATACTTATCGTTACCCGATGTGATTCTGCGGGTTTGCCCTGTCTGATCACGCTGAACTCGGTCTTTTCGATCGCGGCCCGGATGCGCTCCGCGGCTATAAGCCCCTGGGCCAGATCGGCATCCAGAAGGAACGCGGCAAACTCTTCGCCGCCAAAGCGTGACGCGGCATCACCGCTTCTCATTATTCCTATGATGCATTGCCCGATCTCCTCGAGTGTTTTGCTGCCTGTTAGGTGACCGTAGGTGTCGTTTACGAGTTTGAAATGATCAACGTCCATCACCAGGACACACAGTTGCCGCCCTTCGGCCTTTGCCCTTGCAGATTCTCGTCTTAGTTCCGAAAAGAAAGAGCGGCTCGAGAGGAGCCCTGTGAGGTCGTCATGCGTGATCAGACGATGTATCTGACGTTGGTACTCGCGGTCAATTTCATCGAGAAGTTCGAAGCGGAGGATGTGTTCGCCGATGGTGATCTTATCGCCGTGGGTCAGGTGCGCCTCTTCTATCTTTTCGCCATTCACAAAAACGCCGTTTCGCGAACCGAGATTCGAGATCACGTATTCGGTGGCGCCGGTCGATTCGTTGATGATCGTATGGATCTTTGCGTGCTGTCTGGAGACCTTTGCGTCGTTGACCCTAACGTCCGCTTCGAGGGCGCGGCCGAGTATCACATCTTCGCGCTCAAGCGGTATCGGCACGGCGATAAGCTCTCCGCTTAAAAACACTAACGCCGGTCTAAGATCTCTTAATTGCCTTTCGGGTTTTTGCATACTGCAGGCGGCGGGATCGACGCGAGGCTTACAAGGCCCAATAATAAGAATAACTTAAACATAGCAGGATATGCCAGAGAAAAACTCCAAGGCCGGTGCACTAAGTATTTTCCCCATATTTCGGTAACATCTTTCTAACGTGAAGATCCTTTTCGTAAAGCTGGGCGCCATTGGCGATATCGTCCACACGCTTCCGGCGCTGGCAGCGGTACGGAATGCTTTTCCCGCGGCCGAGATATCATGGGTAGCGGAAACGCGTTCGGCCGAGATACTTCGCGGCAATCCGCTTATCGATCATCTGATCGAGATCGACACGCGATCGATCCGCCGCCGACAGCCTGTAGATGAATTGATCCGCGACCTCAAAGTCCAGGCCCGCGGGCTTCGCAGGAACAAGTACGGTATTGCTCTCGACTTTCAAGGGCTCTTGAAATCCGCAGTTATCGCAAAGCTTTCAGGTGCGAAACGCAGGGCAGGCTTTGACCGACGAAGTTTGCGCGAACCGTCCAGCCGCTTTCTGCTGACGGAAACTGTTGATGTTCCAAAGGAAATAAACGTTATTCAAAAGAATCTAGCTCTCGTCGCCGGTGTGTTCGGAATTATGGTTCCCGGCAATGACTTGGCTTTCCCCATCTCTCTCGATGAGAAGCATGTCATGGAGGCAACGGCGATCAGCGAATCGATAGGAGGGAGGTTTGCGATCTTGAACCCCGGCGGCGGCTGGGTGACAAAGCTCTGGCCCGCGGAGCGATTTGGCGAGCTTGCGGAAATGTTGTGGTCCCGGCTTGGCCTTGCTTCGGTCGTCTCGACCGGGCCAAAGGAAGCGCATCTCGCCGAACGCGTACGATCAAAAGTAAGGGATGCAAAGGTCGTTTTTGCCGAGCCTTCGCTGAAGGCGTTTTACGAGCTTTCTAAAAAGGCAGAAGTTTA
>CAYTDJ010000138.1:0-6855 GCA_964436265.1 uncultured Chloracidobacterium sp.
GTCCCGGCCGCCCAAACAATTACGCCAATGCCGCCGATGCCGAGTGCGATGTTGCGATACTTAGCAAGCTCCGCAGGTGCCTGATAATTATCTGCCATTACTTGGCACCTCCATGCGTTTCCGCAGCCTGGGTTTCCCCTGTTTTTGCTGGAGAGGTAGAATTCATCTTCATTATTTCCGTGGGGTTCTGGCTCGCCTGTAGTGCGCGAATATACGCAACAATTGCCCAACGATCTGCCACCGATATTTGCGCCGCGTAGCCGTTCATTCTTCCCCAGCCATTGCTCATCACATCAAAGAAATGTCCGACCGGAGCATTTCTAAGCCGGTCGTCATGGTAAGTTGGTGGTTTGACAAAACCGCGGCGAACGATCATACCGTCGCCCGCTCCGACCGGCCCGTGACATACGATGCAATAGATGTTGAAACGGTCCTGTCCCCGGTCAATAACGTCCTTTGTCACCGTGATCGGAAACTCAGTAATGTCGTTAGGAAAGCTGGACACGAGCGTGTTTCCCGTCGGATCGGTCGTTGTCTGCACCTGTACGTTCGGGTCAGGATTGTCGATCTTCCCGGTATAGAAAGCCTTGTTGTCTTTCAGCAGTCCGCGAGCAACCGTGCCTTCAGGCAGGTCACGCGAAGCCCGGCCGTCCTTAAAGAAATCACTTTTCTTATAGGTCTTATATCGCGGCTGATCCTGCATATCGAAACGCACACCGCACCCGGCCGCGAAAGCGGCGAACGCAAAGACCAGAAGGCAAAAGGAAAAACGCGACGATCTCACAATATTTTCACTGCCTTCGACTGCATTTCTTACTACCGCGAGCAGATTATTCTTCGACATCGAACACCTCCTGCGGCTTAAGGCTGTCCAAAAACGCCTTTGTTTCATCGTAGTTATACTTCTCGTCCGAGGCCTCAATTAGTAGAAAGAATTTCTCACGAGTTGCCAGCGAAAATCTCGGGACATTGAAGACCGGATGATAAGGCCGGGGCAAACCGTTAAGGAAAAGCATTCCGAAGACTGCCGTAAATCCGGCCAATAAGATCGTTAGTTCGTACGACGGAGGCACGAATGATAGCCAGCTAAGGTAAGGCCGCCCGCCGATGTTCAGCGGATAATCGATGTAATGAACGAATACCTGCAGACTGACACCGGAAAGCAGCCCGGTGATGCCGCCAAAAAATACCAGAACCGGAAGAATACTCCTCTTAATTCCAAGAGCTTCGTCGATCTCGTGAATAGGAAACGGCGAGAAAGCATCGGTCCTTTTATACCCGGCGTCGCGTGTAGACCTCGCGGCATCGACCAATTCGGTCGCCGTGTCAAACTCTGCCATCAATCCGTATAGTTGCTTTTCCATACAAATTTACTGTGAGCCTTACCCCTCGGACTCCTTGTTCGGAGCATCCGTACGCTCGTATGTGTATTCGATCTCGAGTACGCTCTCGTCAAAATCCTGCTGTCGGCCATGAACATTCGCCTCCGGCAGCAGCGTACGAACCTCAAAGATCGAAATGATCGGAAGAAACCTGACGAACAGATAAATAAGCGTAAAGAAGAATCCGATCGTTCCGATAAACATCGACCAGTCAAAGATCGTCGGGCTGTACATTGCCCACGAGGACGGCAAGAAGTCCCGGTTCAAGCTGGTCACGATGATCACGAACCGCTCGAGCCACATGCCGATACTGACCACGATCGATATCATGAACAGCCAGAACGGGCTTTCACGAAACCGCTTGAACCACAGGAGTTGGATCGACAATCCGTTACAGATGATCAACAGCCAATATGACCACCAATACGGGCCTTCCCAGATTCGGTTCTTGACCATGAACACTTCGTATTGCGACGAACTGTACCAACCAAAGAACGCTTCCATCGCGTATCCGTAAACTACGATCAACCCTGTCGCGAGCATCACCTTACCCATATAGATCAAATGGGTGTCGGTGATGAAATCCTTCATGTTGTACCAGACACGAAGCGGGATACAGAGGATCAGCACCATTGCGAAGCCGGCGAAGATGGCACCCGCGACGAAATATGGCGGGAAGATAGTTGCGTGCCAGCCTGGAACCTGTGACACCGAGAAGTCGAATGACACGATCGAGTGTACTGAAAGCACTAGAGGCGTCGAGAGTCCGGCGAGCAATAGGTAAGCGATCTCATAGCGATGCCAATGTCTCGCCGAGCCTCTCCAACCCCAAGAAAGAGCGCCATATACGAACTTGAAGAACTTGTTCTTAGCTCTATCTCGAAGAGTCGCAAGGTCAGGAATCAGCCCAACATACCAAAACAAAAGCGAGATAGTCGCGTAGGTCGATACTGCAAAAACGTCCCATATCAATGGTGAGCGGAACTGGGGCCAGATCCCCATCGTGTTTGGATATGGGAACAGCCAGTAAGCGGCCAGCCATGGACGCCCTGTATGCAGAAGAGGAAACATCGCGGCGCAAGCCACGGCAAAAAGCGTCATCGCCTCGGCAAACCGGTTGATCGACGTTCGCCACTTCTGATTCAAAAGCAGCAGGATCGCAGAAATGAGCGTTCCGGCGTGGCCGATGCCGATCCACCATACAAAATTGATGATATCGAAAGCCCACCCGACCGGCTGGTTATTACCCCAAATACCGATACCTTTCGCAAGAAGTGTCACGACAGCGAACAGCAAAAGCTGAGCGACCATGAACGCAATGCCGAAACCGATGAACCAGTGAAACGGCGTCTTCTTCTTGAGGGTGACGTCACCGATCTTATCGGAGACGCTTCCCAACGTATGGTCGCCTTCGACCATCGGCGGGTAAATTCGTTTCTGAATTCGTTCCAGGTCCTGCATTTAGTGTGCTTCGCCTCCCGCTTTCTTCTCACCTTCCTCTTTCTTCGGCGCCCCATGGGATTTGGGCACCTTAAGCGGTTTGTAATCGGGCATTTCCTTGTTCTGATTCTTCAGGCCAGCCAAATAAGTCGTTCGGGGCTGGGTATTCAATTCATTCAGCAGCTTGTAGTCACGATGGTCTTTCTTCGACGCAGCGATCTTACTTGCCGGGTCATTCATATCGCCGAAAATTATGGCGTTTGCCGGGCATGCCGACTGGCAAGCGGTAAGTATCTCTCCGTCGCGAACACGTCGGCCATCCTTTTCGGCCTCGATCCTTGCGGCGGCAATTCGCTGGGTGCAATAGGTGCACTTTTCCATCACACCGCGGCTGCGGATCGAAACTTCCGGGTTACGCATTAGCTTGTACTGGGGCGTATCCCAGTCCTGGTAAAGAAGGAAGTTAAACCTCCTGACCTTGTACGGACAGTTGTTTGAGCAATAGCGTGTTCCGACGCAGCGGTTATAGACCATGTCGTTCAGGCCTTCAGGGCTATGAACGGTCGCAGTCACGGGGCAGACCACTTCGCACGGGGCCTGTTCACACTGCTGGCAAATAACCGGCTGAAATGCCACGCCGCCGGGATTGTCGACGTCATTGCCCGAATAATAGGCATCGACGCGTATCCAATGCATCTCACGACTCTTTGCGACCTGTTCTTTACCGACGACCGGAATATTGTTCTCCGATTGGCAGGCTATAACACACGCATTACATCCGACGCATGAGTTAAGGTCGATCGTCATTCCCCACTTGTGGTTGACCGCATATTGAGCCTGATATACGTCGGTGCCGGTGGCGGTATCGTACATCGTCTTGCCGTATTCGTCCGGCTGGTGGCCCATCGTTGGATTTGCCTCAAACACGTCAACGTCGAACACGCGAAGTATATCGCGGCCCTCCATGTTGAAATGGATCTGAGTTGAAACGATCTCGGTCTTTTCACCGGTCTTGGAAATGTCTCCAAATCCGAAATTCATCGCATCCGACCGTTGTACATCGAAGGCGCTGTATCCGAGCCCGGTGCCGATCTTTCCGGCTCGCGTTCGGCCATAACCCATGAAGATCGTGACGACGTCGTCCGGCTGGCCGGGCGAGATCCACATCGCAACGGGTTTTTCGATGGCTGCCCCCTGGAACTTAAGCGTGACCAGGTCGGCTGACATATTGTTGCCGTGCGTATTGATGAACGCCGTTCCGCGCTCGCCGCCGGATATCTCGTCAGGGTCGTTTCCGCGATTGATGCTGAGCTTGGCGGCCGTCGCCGGGCTGACGAGCGCAACGTTTTCCCAAGTTATCTTATTGATCGGATTCGGAAGTTCTTGCAGCCATCCATTGTTGGCGAAACGGCCATCATAGATCGTCGGGTCCGGCATTATCGCGATCTCAAGAGCTCCTGACGACGCGGGTTTTGCTTCCGGCTGACTTAGGAAAGCTGTATTTACTGAAAATGTCTTGGCCGGAAGCGCCGTGTTCGGGACGACTCCGTCGTGCACAGCTTTTCTCCAGTTTTCCTCGAAAGTTTTCGGGGCTGCTGCAGAAACTGCAGAAACAGAGGCCGGTGACGCCGCCGATGCGGCGCTCGCAGCGGAAGGGTTATTCTTAGAGCCCTCGTTTCCTGCCTTCGCCTCGGACGCAGGCTCTGACTTTTTCTCCTCACCTTTTGTCGGCACCAAAGCCGCAGGAGTGATATTTTGCTTCTGCCAGTACTCTCTTACGATGTCGTAATCTTTCTTATCGTAGTTCTCTTTAAAGAAAAGCTGAAGAACCTCATGGGCATTCTTGCTGTCATACAGCGGCTGAACGAGAGGCTGCACAATGGAAACGGTTCCATCATAGGCCTTGGCATCACTCCATGACTCCAGGAAGTGCTTCTCAGAAACGTGCCAATGACAGACGGCAGCTGTTTCATCCACGCTCTGACCAAGGTGAATACGGAGCGGGACCTTGTCTAATCTCTCCTTGTTAAGCTTGAGATCAGATGGGGTGTTGTAAACCGGATTCCCGCCAAGTATTACAAGGGTCTTTACTACTCCCTTTTCAATATCGGCTACTAGTTCCTTTAACTGTTCGGCCTGAGGTCGATCGTACGGTGTGAGAGTATCTGTGTACGTGACCGTCTTGCCGACATTTTCGAGAACGGCGTTCATTGCGTGGGCAAGAGCATGAACCACTGGTGGCTGATTGTTGCCGGCTATGACGATCGACTTGCCTTTGTGCTCCTGGAGATCCTTAGCCAATGCCGCGATCCACGCCGCGTTTTCCGTATAGGTCGAATTCGCTCCGGATACGCCGAGTGCCTTTGCTATTGCCTTCGCGATCTCCGGCATTTGGCTGGGTTTCACCGCAAGCCTGTGGTCGGCCTTGGCACCTGCCAGAGTCGTCGTGGTCTCGATCGCATAAAGCCGGTTGATCTCTTTCTTTTCTTCAGACAGCGCACGCGCCTTGGCAAAATCCGCGATGTAACGTACGTTAAATCCGGAAAAGATGTCGGCATCGAGCGTCAGGACACGCTCCGCCTCGTCGAATTTATAAACCGTGTTTGCCGGGCTTCCGAAAGCCAGTTTCGCACCCGCGATCGCGTTGTCGCCGTTTACAGGTTCGTACTGGATCCATTTTGCATTCGGCATCTCGGTCATGAGACGCTTTAACTGATCCTGAAGGGTTGGAGAATTGACCGTTTCCGTCAATATCCGGAGGCCGGCACCGCCGTCCTTTGCATTATCCGCTACCGAAGCCCGGACTGCTGTAACGAATTCCTGCCAGTTCTTCGGAGTCCCTCGGTAAAGGATCTCCTGGGAACGATCCGGATCATAGAGTCCCAATAAGGACGCCTGAGCAAAGACATCTGTTGAGCCAAGGCTTCCCGGATGCGACGGATTCCCTTCGATCTTGACCGGCCTACCGTCAAACGACTTGACCAAAAGACCTGTTGCGATTCCGCCCAATGACATTGCCGTTGCAAAGAAAAGCGGTTTACCCGCGAGAATGTCTTCGGGTTGCCGTACATACGGAACGATCTTCTCCGGCGGCTGAATTACACAACCCGACAGGCCGGCCAAGGCGAGCGAGGCTCCCATGACCTTGATAAAGTTCCGACGGCTGAGCGAGTCGTCCCAATTCTCGACGCTCAAAGGAAATTCGCCCTTTATCTTGTCCTCAAATTCTGGCGAATCGGCAAATTCCTCGATGCTGCGCCAGTATTGTTTTCCGCTTTGCGAAAGGATCTTTTTGCGGGTCTGCGCAAAACTAGTTGTACTCTCCGGAATCGGCATCTTTTTAAGTGCTTCCTCTTCTTTGCTTTATCGATGGCAAACCGAACAGCTTGTCATCATTTCCTTGCTTCTGATCTTGTATTTCGCCTTTAGGTCCAACCGCTCTTTTGCGTCGAGATCGGCATCCTGCCACTTCATGTTGTAGATCTCGGATTTCGGACGAATGAATTTCTCAGGTTCTCGATGGCACGCCAGACACCATTCCATTTGAAGCGTGTTTTCTTGATAAACTGCCGGCATGTTGTCGATCTGGCCGTGACATGTAGAACACCCTACGCCCTTTGCTACATGGATGCTGTGGTTGAAATAAGCATACTCGGGAAGGTCGTGCACACGTTCCCATTCTATCGGCTTGTTGTCGCGGTAACTTGCACGTACGGGTTCCAGATACGGGCTGTCGGCCCAGATCTGGCTGTGGCAATTCATACACGTTTGTGTGGGCGGCATTCCAGCTGAGGCGGTCGTCTCAACCTGAGTATGGCAATAACGGCAATCGATCCCGTCGTCCCCCACATGGTGTTTATGGCTAAATTGAACCGGCTGCTGTTTTTCCACGTACCTGCCAGTCAAGTACGAGGAACGGGCAACCTGCGTGTAAACGTAAAACGCGGTCCCGGCAAGGATCACGCCCAGTATCATGCTGATCCTGGCAATGTTATTCGCGCTTCGATGGAAAAATTGTGCCATGTTGAAAAGG
>CAYTDJ010000139.1:0-6845 GCA_964436265.1 uncultured Chloracidobacterium sp.
AAAAGGCTGAATGTGTGGTCCTCTCCGAATCGGGGTTTTGAGGAAAGGACCCAAAAGGTAAGCAGGATCTGCTCAGGTGAGTGTTCGATGCCACTGCCGGGGTAGATGACTCCGGCCGCAAAGTTCATTGCGCGGACGCCTGAACGTTTCACTTCATCATTTCTGAAGTTTTCCGCTACAGCTCGCAATGTCGTGACATTAGAACCGGCATCAAATGCAACCTCGATGCCTTCGGAACCGAGAGCTCTTAGTTGCTGCTCGATCGAAGAATTGGTTTTCACCTGGGCGCGAACAACTGAGATGCACAGAACAGGTAAGGCGAGAAAGATCAATAATTTCATATGTCGGAGAACAAGATCGGGGAATGTGAATTAGAAAGAATAGAAGTGTGGTAACGGCAAAGCGAGGAAGTGCCGAAAGACAATTATCGCATATTCAGACGTAGCATGAGAACAGAAAAAAGCCCGACGATCTGCCGGGCCCTTCGATCCATCTTGAATATAGAAGCTACGAGGCCGTGGCTTCGGCTTCCCGACTTGCGATGTAAAGAATGCGCGAGCAATTCTCGCAGGTTATTATCTTGTCGCTCTTCTTAACCTCGACATTCATCTGAGGACGCAGCGACATATTGCATGCGGTGCATGATCCGTTGACAACCTCGGCAACCGCGATGCCGTCACGGCTGCGTTGCGCGAGGCGGTCATACACCGAAGCAAGTTGTGCGGGCAATGTGTCAAAGACCACTTTGCGTTTGGCTGATTCACTTTCCAGGTCAGCCTGGTTCCCGGCGACTTCCAAATCGAACGCCGTCATTGCTTCGGAACGTTTTGCATCAAGCGTATTTATCTCCTCGGCCCGAGTTTCCAGCTCTTTTTCTACCTCTTCTATCGAGCCCAAAAGTTCTACGATCTTGGTCTCAAGGGCGGTGACCTGCTTATTCAAAGCATCGATCTCCCGCATAGCAGTCTCATATTCCTTCTGATTCTGCGAGTGCTTGAGATTTCGATCGGCCCTCTCGAGATATGTCTTGTTCTCGGCGATCTGCTTTTCATTAGCAGCACGCTCAGACGTCAGATCGTCACGCCGTTTTTGTATCTCCCGAATAGAAGAGGCGTGCTGTTCAAACTCCTGTTCGAGACTCGCACGCCTTTCTGATGCCGTTTCTATGGCTTGTTTTAATTGCCGAATTTTAGTATCGGTCTTTTGTAGATCTATTAACTTTGCAAGTTCCTCTTTCACGTTCGGTCAATTACTCCTATAAATGAACAACAATTCAGAAACCTAAATTTTAACGCATAGAGACGGTAATTACAAAGCGGAAGGCCAAACAGTCCTATCCGCGTCAAACTATGGTCCGCTCGGAGCCGATGAATATGGCGAAATGGCTGCGAAGAAACTCCGGGTCGACTTCGATCGAGGATCCGTCGTGATATGTCGCTATCCACACCGGAACCTCTGAAGCAGGCTTTAGGGCAAGCTCGACGTTCATCTTCGCCATACCGAAATGCGTGAGTTTCCCAATTGCCAGGGCCCCGCCACGCATAAAACCGTCCGTTGGTGTTCGCGTCCAACCGGCTTCTACAGTAAGGCATCTCACCCCGTAACGAAGCTTCATGAGCGTACCCACTATGTTGGCGCCAAGGTGCGGGAAATTGTGCGGATCCTCTCTGTCGATCGTGATGATCGCTAACTCCCGGTTAGCATCGGCCGCCAGTTCGGTGATCGATTCGAGCAGCCAGCGAACACTGGCCCGCCTCATTGCGTCATTTCGCGCTTTAAGATCGAGGTAGTCGGCGACGTCGCCGCGTCCGGAAGCGCGAGCGGCATTCATTGCTTCTTCAAGCATTTCGGACCACATTCGGTCGAGGTCGGTCATACGAATCGAGAATACGGCGGCAACGGAAACAAATCAATAACGTGATAATATTTGAGCAAGATCGGAAACGGCTTTTGGAGATAGTAGTGACGTTTTTTGCAAAGAAGCTCTGCACATTCATCGTGTTCGGATCGCTGCTTACAGCTGTGATCGCTCAGGCACCTCAGCCTAAGCAAACAAAGGCAGGCACGAAACCAAACGCGGGCAAAAAGAAAACATCAACACCAGCGTCGAACCAGAGGTCGCAGACCTCAAATAAGCCGCCTCAGAAAAAGCCGACTGCGTCCAATACCAAACCAAAACCTACGGTGACGCCAAAGCCGATAGATCCGGCGGTTGAAAAAGCACGGTTTGACGAGGCGCTTGGGGCTGTCACCCCTGCTGACAAGGCAGCGCTGCTCCTGAAATTCATAGCTGAGTTTCCGAAATCCGAAAACAAGCTTCGTGCACAGGAGTCCTTAGCGGTTGCCCGGGCCGCGATGGCTGACGAAAGACTCTCTGCCGGCGATCCCGAACAAAGTACTCGATTATTCAAACTTGCCGTTGAAGAAGCCCCAAAACCGTACTCGGATCGATTGTTTGTTGAGATAATTACAAAGATCCCGGCGAATCTGTTTTGGAAAGGGCAGCCACAGGCTGCGGTCGACGTAGCCCGTATTATCGAAGCAAGTGTCGCGGCCGACCCGAAACAGCTGATCTCACTTGCGAATTTCTATCTCGAAACCGAGAACGGGACAGAAGCAAAGAGGATCGCCGAAGCCGCGATCAAGCTGGACGGCTCCAGTGCTGCCGCGTTTCAAACGTTAGGAATGGCCGACAGATTGAATTTCGATCTCGAGGCGTCGGAAAGTGCATTTGCAAGAGCAGTTGAACTTGACGGCAACTCTCTGAGTGCAAGGCGAATGCTCGCCGAGATGAAAAGGGCCCTTGGAAAGGCCGAAGATGCTGAGTCGATCTATCGGGAGATTCTTGCAAAAGACGAGAACGATACCGCAGCGAAAACCGGCCTTGTCCTTGCAATGTTCGACGCGGGAAAGAAAAGAGAGGCCGAAGCAGAACTTGCGAGATCAACAGAACAGTCGACGGCTAACGTGATCTTATTGGCAGGAGCCGCGTATTGGTACGCGTCGCACAACGAAAGTGAAAAGGCGGTAGATCTGGCCCGACAGGCGATCGCACGGGAGCCACGTTTCATCTGGTCGCATATCGCGCTTGCGCGCGGCTTGATGCTTCAAAAGAAACCTGTCGAAGCCGAGCAGGTCCTGGTGGCCGCAAGAAAGTACGGTAATTTCCCTACTTTGCAATACGAGATCGCATCCGCGCGCCTCGCCGCAGGATTCTATAGAGAGGCGGTAGAGGAATTGAGTAAGAGTTTTAACGTTGAGAACAACGAGATACGAACAAGGTTAGGCGGCCGGATCGAACGAAGCTCGAAAGATTTCTCTGATCTGATTTCTATTGAAAGACGAGCGAGTATATTCGCTCCTGTATCCGCCGAATCCACCGAATCTGCCGGTCAGCTTCGTTCGCTTCTCGAATTTCATCAGTTGATGTCATCGGAAAAACCTGACGAGACGGCAGCGACAACCGTCGCAGAGCGGTTCACAAGTGGTTCCGATGACATGGCGATCCATCGGAAGCTCTTTGCGGCGCAGACGCTTCTGCAAAAGAAGATCGCGCCTGAAAAGGCACTTGAGTATGCCCGTTCCGCAACCTCGAGCGTTGACTCGGCACTGAATGTCCCGAATCCTGCCGCCGCTGTAATGGCGACCGAACTCTATGAGGCACGTGAAGACGCGTTTTTCAAAGGAAATTTCCTGTTGATCCCGGAAGTGCCTAAACAAACTCTTTCCGCAATATTGCGAGGACGGATCGAGGAAGCAACGGGCCTCGCTTTGCTTCAGACGGGGAATGCAGGGGATGCGGCGATCAGATTCAGAAGGGCTATAAGCGTCTTGCCAAAGGATAGCGCTTGGTGGCGATCGGCCACTTGGAACCTTGGCGCTGCTCTTGAGGCCGAAGGCAAGGACGAAGAAGCGCTCAAAACCTATATCTCGAGTTACAAGATCGATAAACCGAACATATCGCGATATCTCGTGATCAGTTCTTTGTACAAGAAGGTCAATGGGAAGGTCGATGGCCTTGAGAACGAGATCGGATTGAGCCCGATCGCGGCTTCGGATGTATCTGAAACGGCCGATAAGACAGGCACAACCACGGTGAATGAGAAACCTGCGGAGAGTTCGACGGAAGCAAAGTCACTACCGGAAGCAACTCCGTCTCCGATCCAGGGCGAAAGATCTCCGGAATTGGAAAAGCCGGCGGTCACGGCAACAACGCCGACACCGGAAACAACTCCGTCACCATTACCGCAGCCTGCTTCGAAAACCGAGGACGCACCACCAACGGTTACAGAGAAACCCGCAACTGTTTTAGTGGAGCCGTCCCCTTCTCCGTCCCCTGAAGTGACGCCTCAGATCAAGCAGGCCGAGGAAACCGGCGCACCGGGCGTGATCGCTGAAAAGCCAAAGACTGAACCCGCGAAAGAAGATACGACCAACGTTGCTGTCTCATCAAGCCCAAAGCCTCTTTTCGAACCTATCGTCATTACCGTACCGAGCTCGACAAAGAAGACCGAAGCCGACAAAGAGCCTGAAAAAGGCGAGGCCTCGGTAAATGCTGAAAAACCTACAGGCGATCAGCCCAAAGCAGAAGAGTCGATAGCAAATGGAGCATCTCGTCCGCGGGTCGTTGAGGGTAAAGAGATCACCGGCGGCGAGGTCATTCCTTGCACTATTGAGGCAAGTCAGGAGAGCATTTCTTTAATAAATAACGGCGGAAGTATCGCTCTCTTGATATCGGCCTCTGAAGGAATTGATCCGAAGACTATAGACGCGCGTTCGAACAGTATCAAAGACATCGAAGTCAGGCTTGAGCCGGAAATAGCGGGCGTTTCCGGCAGGTCTCTATATGTGATCAAATCGATAAGCGAAAATACTGGATTGTTTCAGGTCGTGTTCGAGCTTCCGTGCGGCAAGAAAGTCGTCACGGTTCGCGTCCGGTGAGCGTTTCGCCGTCTTGTTTATTCGGAATTTGCACCACCATCATCGCTAAAACGAGCAGGAAGAAGAACGCGTTTGACGCCGTACGCAGCGGGAAATCGAAGAAGCTGTGTACCAGGATTCCCAGACAGCCCGCGAATGCGCCGATGCGTGTATCGAGCACGAATTCGCTGCTCGCGTTTGTAATGGCGTTAATACCTCGCTTCACAAACATCACTAAAAACGAAACCGCGATACCAAATCCTACAACGCCGCCATCCGCTAACATTTGGAGGTAATCGTTATGTGCCTGTTCCGTTCGGAAAAAGCCGTTTCGCGTGTCAAATTTCGTGTATGCGACTCCGAAGGCTTCCATGCCGGCCCCGAAAATCGGATTGGACGTAAATATTTGCCAGGCGACTGACCAAAAATGTAGGCGGCCGCTCGTTATATCATTTGTCTCATTTTGAAGGCCGAGGCCGCGAAGAAGCGGATCAGCGCCTCCGAGGAAAACGACCAGCCCGACGATAAAGACAACAAATGCGACTGAGCCTGCCACAATGGGGAACCTGTAAACCGTGGCGGTTCCTGAGTTTGTTTTTCGAAATGCTGCCAATGAGCACACTGAGAACATAGCGATGTAGGCGAGAACGCCTCCTCGCGAACCTGTAAGTACCGTAGATATCGCCATCAGCGCCAGCGAGATCGCAAACAGGAGCTTCTTCTCCTTTGAAGCCGAACGGCCGAGAATCTGTGAAAGTGCGATGCCGGAGAAAAGCACCATTAACGACGCGAAGTGGTGGCGGTTCACATATGGACCGAAAGGTATCGCCTGCGGTGTTGGGCGTACGCCGTAAATGGCATCAGGGCTTGCAAGCCATTGTATTATTCCAGCAAACGCGGCGATCCCGCCGAAGATCGCCGTGGCCGCGACAAGTTTTCTGAGGCGTTTCTCAGAGTCAATGAAAGTAAGAGCCGCTAAGAAGAAGATCAGATATCCCAATAGCCGCACGATAAAAATACGTGTCGAATAAGGATCGAGAGAAAGCGAATTGGAGGCAGAGATACTCAGCAGTTCACCGGATAAGTTTGTGCCGCCGATAGGCAGCATTTGAAACAAAGCAAAGAGAAGCAATCCAGCGATCGGGTACCAGATCGGATCGGAACTTACTAAGAACTCAGAAGCTCGCCAAGATCGCACAAGCCAGATCGTCCCGAGACACGCGATCAGCGGTGCGATCAGCATCAACGCCCACATTGCGGTCCCGCCGTATGCGACCGTTGACAAAATTGGGATCAAGAGCAGAAGAAAAAAGACCGTGCGAGTAGGCCGAGTACCGATAGGATAGCCGGCCGGGCGTTCTAATTTTCTTTTTCGTCCTGTTTCGTCCGGCATCCTAATTTGAAGCCTCTAGCCTAAACTCATCGAACCAAACGGCACCGGTCATAACGCACATTTGTATTGTGCAATTCTCCCGTATCATGCGGAGTGTTATGCCGTCTATGTTTGGCGGCACGACGATATCGAATCCCTGATCGCGCCATTCTGAGCCGGGCTGGATCGGTTCCGATACTCCTAACCTTATCCCACTGCGACCTGCGATCGCTTCCCACCGGACATTGGCCTGGCTTTTGAGTTCCGACCGGTACGAAAACCAAATGCGATATTTCCTTGACGGATCCACTGCGATGAGCTGCGACACATCACGAAACTCAGCATTGGCCGCACCTGTAAAGCGAACGAACAGACTGACGCTGCCAGCCCTTTTCTGACCGTCGGTCAAGCCGATCTGGGGATATGAACCGTCAGCGATCCTCCACTCGAACGGCCCGGTATCCCTGGTTCTGATCTCCTGCTCGAATCCGCCGTTCGCCACGACACCGATCTTAGGAGCGATATCCGAATCGGGAGATGTTTCGGAAATTAT
>CAYTDJ010000140.1:0-6839 GCA_964436265.1 uncultured Chloracidobacterium sp.
AAATGGCCGTTATCGCGTCGTCGGGTTGCTGGGCAAGGGCGGTATGGGCGAGGTTTACCTTGCCGAAGACACAAAGATAAATCGAAAGGTCGCGCTCAAGGTGCTTCACTCCGACCGGGTTTCAAGCGAAGACAGCATAAAGCGATTTTCACAAGAAGCACAGGCTGTTTCGGCCCTCAATCACCCTCACATAATGACGGTCTATGAGATCGAATCGACCGATGACGGAACGCTCTTTTTCGTGGCCGAGTTTGTGGATGGGCAGACGTTGAATCATCTGATCGCCCGCGGTATCGCTATTGAGACGGCGTTGGATATAGCCATTCAGACGCTGTCCGCATTGTCCGCCGCTCATGATGCAGGCTTGGTCCACCGCGATATAAAGCCCGAGAACATAATGATACGCCGCGATGGTTATGTTAAGGTCCTCGATTTCGGGCTTGCTAAACTCGGCCAGCAGGAGACCCATCATCTTAGCCCGGGCTCTGAAGATCCTACGCAGGCATTGCTTCGCACACGGCCTGGTACGGTCATGGGGACCGCGGCCTACATGTCGCCCGAGCAGGCCCGCGGCCTGCAGATCGACGGGCGTTCGGACCTGTGGAGCGTCGGCGTTGTGCTTTACGAAATGATCTCCGGCAAACGGCCGTTCGCAGGAGATACCGCCGCTGATCTTATTGTCTCGATACTCTCCGGCGAACCGCCGGAACTCACATCTGCAATGCGCGGCGTGCCTAGCGAGGTCGAGCAGATCGTCGAAAAAGCCCTCTCAAAAAAAGTAGAAGATCGATATCAGACGGCCGACGGCTTTCGCTCCGATCTCGAGTATGCGAAACGGCAGCTTCAACTGAACATTAACAACCAGCGGACGGCCGAACACTCGGGGCTCGATGCACGCCAACACGAGACGGACGGCAAGGACCGCAAACTCGGTGATGGCTTGGCGACGGCCGTAGCTCTTGGCGCAATGCCGACGCACGGTGGCCCAGCAAATACGTCCGGAGGCACTAAAGAGGGAACAAATGACGAGGTCGTCGCCTCAACAGTTGAGCCACGCTCCCGAATGCTTCGCTGGGCTCTGATCACGGTCGTGCTGATCGCGGCTGGTTCGCTGATCGGCTATTTTGTTTTTCTTCCGGCACGCACCGGACCGTCGGTCGAATCGATTGCCGTTCTCCCTCTCGAAAATCTGACCGGTGATCCGAACTTCGATTATGTTTCTGACGGCATTAGCGAAAGGCTCATTGACCGTCTTGCACAACTGCCTCAAATAAAAGTGATCTCTCGAAGTTCGAGCTTTAAGCTTCGGGGCGAGAGTGCCGACCCGATAGCGGCCGCTTCAAAGCTTGGGGTCACAACTATCGTTACCGGCAGTTTGAGAAAGCTGGGAGACAGCCTGGAGGTTTCGATCGAGATCATCGATGCCGGTGAGGACCGTCGATTAGCAGGCGGTACATATCGCCGAAGTGCGTCAGATGTACTGGGTATCCAAAAGGAAATAGCACAGACCACCGCCGAACAGCTTCGACTAAAACTAACGAACGAACAGTCGAAGCGCTTTCTCGACAGCGGCACCTCTAATGCCGAAGCGTATCGCTATTATCTGAACGGCCTTGTCGAACTGAACGGGCCGATGGACGTGCGCGGAAATGCGCTTGAATATTTCGAACGCGCAGCCTCTATAGATCCAGACTTTGCCGATGCCTATGCCCAGATCGCATGGATCTACTGGTCACGTGCTAACGGAAGCGACGATCCTAGCGAACTGGTCCCAAAGGCAAAGGCAGCGGCGGAGCGAGCCGTGGCGTTGGGGCCCGATCTATCTAAAGGCCATGTCATTCAGGCGATGATCGGAGAGTATGAATTCGATTGGAAGACGGCCGAGCGCGAATATACAAAGGCTATCGAATTGAGTCCGAACGACGATTTTGCCCGCAACAATTATGCGTTCTTTCTCTCGGTAATGGGCCGGCAGGACGAGGCTCTTGCACAATTGGAAGAGCAGCGGCTTCGTGACCCGATAAACCGGCGAATGTGGCTGCTTCAGCGCGGAATAATCCTTACACAGTCCCGAAGATTTGACGACGCACTCGCGGCATACACCGAGGCTCAGGCAATAGAGTCTACGCGCGAGATCCCAAATTTTTCGCTCGGTTATGTTTACGCTGGAAAAGGGATGTACTCGGAAGCCGCCGTCTATTATAAACGCGCGGTCGATGCCTTAGGCGGTGAGAACAAATACAGCCAGCCGCTGGTTTATCTTGCGGCAGCGTACGCCAAAATACCCGGGCGGCAGCCTGAATCACGCCAGATACTTTCGCGGATCGAGTCAACGGACCAATATACTTCTCCGGCGATAATGGCCGTAGGCTATGCCGCCCTTGGTGATGATCCGAAAGCTATCGAACTTCTCGAAAAGGCATATATCGACCACGATCCACTGTTGCGTTTCATAGCAACCGGATATGAATACGACTCGCTTCGCGGCGATTCTCGCTTCACTCAACTCGTGAAACGGATCGGCCTCGAATAGGGCATCGAGATATAGATCAACGAATGATCCACTCAGACTTATCATTGTCACAAAAGCTCGAACGAACCGAAGCACGCGCCAACGCTGACTTTGTTGAAACGCGGGCAAGACTCGACCCTGAAAGCGGTGCTGCCTGGATCGAGGTCGGGGGCGCATACGCGATGTTTGACGGGGTCGAATCGCCCCTCACGCAGACTTTTGGCCTAGGTGTTTTTGAAGACGCCTCGGCTGAACAACTCGATGAACTCGAATCGTTCTTCAAGGAACGCAATGCGCCTGTCTTTCACGAAGTGAGCCCAATGGCAGATCAGGCAATTCTCGCGTTGCTTGCCGGCCGCGGTTATCGCCCCATAGAACTCACGAGCGTAATGTATCGTGACCTGACGATCGACCGGCCTGAGTCGGTAAGACTGAATCCCGCTATCAATACACGCATCGTCGTGGATCATGAGGTCGATCTCTGGGCCCGGACGTCTGCCGCGGCCTGGACGGCCGAAAATCCGGCCCTCGGCGAGTTCATGCTCAAATTTGGTACCGTAAGCGCGCAATGCGGAGGAGCCTTCCCGTACATTGCCGAGCTTGACGGCGAACCTATCGCGACGGGAATGCTCTTTATTTACGACGACGTTTGCATTCTGGCCGGTGCGAGCACGATCCCGGAGGCTCGAAATCAAGGAGCTCAGAATGCGCTGCTCAATGATCGACTGCGTTTTGCGATGGAACAAGGATGCAAAATGGCGATTATGGGTGCCGCACCCGGCAGTCAATCGCAGAAAAACGCTCAGAAAAACGGCTTTCAGATCGCCTACACCCGCATCAAGTGGCAAATGTGTTCTTGAGTCTTGTGGTGTGGCGTCTCCCAAATCGCAGGTAGATCATGACTCGGATCTACGTTTCATCCGGCAGTTGCCCAAAACGGTTCACAATTAAGACTATGAAAAACATACTTCTGTCAGCGGTCCTCGTTCTCGTTTGCTTTCAATTCGTGACTGCACAGGACAAGGCCGAGGCCTTTGATAAATACGCCGAGGCGGCCCGAAAGACGTGGAATGTTCCGGGGATGTCCGTCGTTATCGTTCAGGACGGCAAGGTCGTTCTTTCGAAAGGCTACGGTGTGAGGGAACTCGGAAAGAATGAACCTGTGAATGCCCAGACGCTTTTCGGATGTATGTCAACCACCAAGGCAATGACGGCCGCAGCTCTAGCGATGCTCGTTGACGAAGGCAAGGTCTCGCTCGATGACAAGGTCACTAAATACCTTCCGGGTTTTCGAGTGGACGACCGATACGTGACCGGTGACATTCGCGTGCGCGATCTTTTAACACATAACACCGGCATTGGGAACGCCGACTTTCTCTGGGCGTGGACGCCCGAACTGTCCTCTGCGGACGTCGTAAGCCGTATGCAATATGCACGGCAGGCATACCCGCTCCGCGGTGGATTCATTTACCAGAACATAATGTATCTCGTCGCGGGGCAGGTGATCGAAAAGGCCAGCGGAATGTCATGGGAGCGGTTCATAACAGACCGATTATTTGCACCTCTCGGAATGACGAATACATATCCAAACCTATCGATGTCTCTGAAATATGCTAATCGTTCGAGCGCGCATTATGAGATCAAGGGAAAGATACAGCCGATCCCTGAAGACGTAGCCGATCCGATCGGCCCGGCAGGTTCGGTTTGGTCAACCTCAGACGATATGGGCAAATGGATCAGCTTTATGCTCGGCAACACGACTGTCAACGGCAAACAGCTTCTGAAGCCTGAAACTTACCGGGAACTTCTTAGGCCGCAGGTCGTCATACCGCCAAATGGCGGCTTTTATCCTACGGCCGCGTTAACAAGACCACATTGGACAACCTACGCTCTCGGTTGGTTTCAACACGATTATCGCGGCGAAATGGTGAATTTTCATACCGGCAGCCTTGACGGCAGAACGGCGATCATCGGGCTGATCCCGGACAAAAAGCTCGGTATCTACATTTTCGGCAATCTTGATCATGCCGAGGTCCGACACGCGCTGATGTACAAAGCCTTCGACCTTTTTGGATTCGGCGACGATTCGCGAGATTGGAGCACGGAAGCTAAAAGTTTGTATGACGGCCTCAAAGACAAAGCCAAAAAACAGGTCGACGCTGTCAAAGCAAAGCGTATTGCGAACACAAAAACAAGCCTTGCCCTTGCTGATTACGCGGGAAAATATTCCGATCCGTTCTACGGAACCGTTGAAGTTACACACACCGATGGAAAACTTCGTTTGATCCTTTCAAAGGACGTCACTGCCGACCTCACGCACTGGCATTTCGAATCTTTTATGGCTACATGGAGCAAGGCTTGGTGGGACGAAAACTTGATCTCATTCCAACTCGATCCGGCAACGGGCGAGGCTGCGTCGATAGATCTGGATGGGGCGGTCTTTACGAAGATCAAGAAAACGAACTGATCTTTACTCTACGGAGAATTTATATGAAGAGACTACTACTGTCGGCCTTTCTGCTTTGTTGGGGTGCAACTATCGCGGCCGCGCAAACGCGCTATGACGTGATCATACGCGGCGGAACCGTGTATGACGGTTCCGGCAAGGCGCCGATCAGGGCAGACATCGGCATAAAAGGCGACAAGATAGCGGCAGTTGGCGATCTGCGAAAGTCCACAGCGGCTCAGATCGTCGATGCATCTGGTCTCGCCGTCGCACCGGGTTTCATCAACATGCTCTCGTGGTCAACCGAGTCGATGATCGTAGATCCTCGTTCGCTTGGCGAACTCAAACAGGGCGTCACGACACAGATCATGGGTGAAGGCTGGTCGATGGGGCCGCTCAACGACCGGATGAAAAAACAGATGAAGGACGACCAGGGCGATCTCAAATACGAGATCGAATGGACGTCCTTGTCGGACTATCTGAACTATCTCGAAAAACGAGGTACCTCCCAAAATGTCGCTTCCTACATAGGAGCCACGACGATTCGAATGTACGTGCTTGGCGAGGCCGATGTTCAGCCTACCGCCGCACAACTGCAGCAGATGCGCGACCTCGTGCGTCAGGAGATGAAAGCGGGAGCACTCGGTATTGGTTCGTCATTGATCTATCCGCCGGCGTTCTTCGCAAAAACCGAAGAGCTGATCGAGATGTGCAAGGTCGCCGCCGAATATAAGGGCAAATACATCTCCCACATGCGCAGCGAAGGCAACAAACTTGACGAGGCGGTGGACGAACTCATACGTATTGCCCGCGAAGCAAAAATTCCAGCCGAGATCTATCACCTCAAAGCTGCCGGAAAGGACAACTGGGGCAAGATGGATGGCGTGTTGAAAAAGGTCGAGGCCGCTCGAAAAAGCGGACTAAAGATCACGGCCGATATGTACACATACCCGGCGGGGGCGACCGGCCTCGATGCGTCGATGCCGCCCTGGGCACTTGATGGTGGTTATACCGAACTTTTCAAACGCATCAAGGACCCCGATACGCGCAAACGGATCCTCGAAGATATGCGCACGCCGAGCGATAAATGGGAGAATCTTCGGCTCGCTGCCGGCTCTGCCGATAATGTGATCCTTGTCGGCTTTAAAAATGAAAAGCTGAAGCCGCTGACGGGCAAGACGCTCGGCGAAGTGGCGAAGATCCGCGGGACCGACCCAGAGAACACCGTCCTCGACCTGGTTCTTGAAGATGGTTCGCGTGTTGGGACGGTTTACTTCCTTATGGACGAAGCCAACATCAAGAAACAGATCAAGGTGCCATGGGTCTCTTTCGGTTCCGATGCCGAATCGATCGCTCCTGAGGGCGCGTTTCTGAGATCGAATCCCCATCCTCGTGCTTACGGCAATTTCGCTCGACTGCTTGGCAAATACGTCCGCGACGAAAAGATCATTCCGTTGCAGGAAGCCATCCGAAGATTAACGAGTCTGCCCGCTGGAAATCTAGAGCTCGACCGCCGCGGATTACTTGGAAAAGGTTACTTCGCCGACGTGGTTATCTTCGATCCGAAAACGATCGCCGATAAAGCGACATTTGAAAAACCGCATCAGTTCGCTGTCGGTGTTCGCGATGTTTTTGTCAATGGAGTCGCCGTCCTTAAAGACGGGGAGCACACCGGCAAATTCTCGGGCCGCGCATTGTGGGGCCCCGGAAAGGTCAAATAAATGAAACGCTGTCCAGAATGCAGGCGAGACTATTTCGATGACACGCTGCTGTACTGTCTCGACGACGGCAATGCGTTGCTCGAGGGCCCGGCGTCCGGGTCAGAACCGCCGACCGGGGTCCCCGCCGGAGCATCTCCGAGCGGGGTGGCTATGTCAGCGG
>CAYTDJ010000141.1:0-6836 GCA_964436265.1 uncultured Chloracidobacterium sp.
TATAAGTTCGCGTCGGGTCCATAGCCGTTGCATTGAGCCGCTGCCTTGCACTGAACTCGAACACATCCGTCGTGAACAAGCGGGTCACGTCGATCACGGCTGCTTCGTTCGGCCCCCATGCGGCGACCGGGAACGACATCAGGATCGTGTCATAGTTAGCCGCCTGAACCGCGCCGGAGATCGGCAGGTTCGGGTCGGCAACAACACTGTAGTTCACATTACGGAGATTTATCTTGTTGTCCACCCGTTCCCATCGAACAACGCGGCGTCCGAGAGCTTGTCCGCCGTAGCCGACACCAAGCGTGGTCCGAGCGATCTGTGTCACCCAGAGGAACTGCTTATCGAACTGCTCTTTTGGGATCTCATAAAAATACTTTTCCTTCACCTTATGGACGGTGAATATGCCTGGCTTTGATTTGGCGTCTTTCGTAATGACCCTTTCATAGGGTTGCGGCTCGCCGGTCGGCGGAGTTCCGCCCGGCCTCGGGCCTGCCGGCGTTTCTGCCGGCGGCGGGTCTTGCGCGATCACGACGCCGGTAATGGCGAAAGCGATCAGGCTGATCGCCAACAGTTTGCTGAGGAACTTACTCATTTAACGTATCTCCTGTAAACCGCGCACTTGTCCCTGTGCGCTCAGGGTGATTTTAGAAACCTCTGGGATGAACCGAGGAGTTTACGGCTGAAAATTCAAAAAAGTTTATTTTATTCAGAAAAATGAATGCAAGACGGTTCGATACTTATAGCATCGTTTTTGCGCAGTTGCAATCAATTGGGAGAGTCACACTACGTGCGAAGGATCAGACGCAAAGAAAAAATGCCTCGAACCGAAGTGCGAGGCATTCCGCGTTTAACGGACAGAGATGGCCTATGTTCAATGGTCGTCATCGTCGCGATCATTGTGAGGTTTGCTTTGGTCATCCGAATCCCGCCGGTTCGAAACGATCTTCGAATTCGAACGGGAATTTCCGCGAATATCATCGGCGTCGGTTCGTTTTTGGTTGGTCGCCTGATTTGCACTGTTTGAGGACGGCTGTGACGCCTTTGGCCGGTCGTCGGCATCATTGCGGGTTTGCTGCGCATTTGCGTTCGCTGCCTGATTATTCGTGCCGTTTACAACTGCAGGAGTTTTCGTCTCTGTTTTTTCCTTTTCAGCCGTACCGCCGCAGCCGATGAAAAGAATTCCAGACAAGATAATCATTAAAAGTGGCTTCAAATTTCTCACAGTTTTACTCCCTATATCCTTACTGGCTCATTGATCCGATCAATCATCGTCTTCATCGCCGCCGCGTTTGGACGGCGCGCTTGTCTGCGGCGTTTGTGTCGAGGCTGTCATCATAGCCCGCACTCCAAACTCGTGGACCAGTCTTCCGCCTTCGTGTGCCGTGTTGATAAGCAAAACCACTCCGGCCCCATAGAAGATCAGAAACGCAAGGTTAAGCGGTATCACGATCTTTGACGATAGATCTTTCTTGAAGATCATCGGTGCAAATAGCATCACTCCAAATATGACCGTCAGCGCAGAAAACACCGTTCGCGTCGTCTCGGCAAGTTCCTCGTGATTTTCGAGTACGGATTCGACATTTACCACGCGTTCTGCAAGCTCGCCGGCCGATGCTCCCGTTGAAACCGCGATGAACGAAGCGACCGTTCCGAGCAGCATCAAGATAAAAGCGGCTATCAGAAAGCTGCGGCCTTTGTTCGGCAGAAAGACCCCGATCAGGACCAATAAGGGCGCGACCAACAGAAGCGCGATCGGAAAATGAATTATCAACGGATGAAGCCCGTCCCAGCTTGGTATTGGCGGTAACATCTCTTTACTCCTTGTTATCTGAAAGAGCGGGTGCCGTTCGGCGTTTTGCTTTCGGCACCCGCAGCCTGCCCATGCTCGATGGTCCGATCAACCTGACTACTTGAATTCTTCGAACTTGTCCTTGGTCGTGAAATCGATAGGACATTTCTCAAGCTTTGCGTCCGGCGTCGTATACCCGCACGTCGAGCAAACGTAATAGGTCGTCGTGCCGCCCTTCATCGATTCAAGGTTTGCGAGGGCTTCGGTATAGAGCTTTGCATGTTCTGCTTCGGCCGCCTTTGCCAGGTTGAATGTTCTGACGGCATCCTTATTACCTACATTGCGTGCTTCAGCTAAAAAGTCCACGTACATCTTGTCGCGTTCATAGGTCTCGCCTTCGATCGCAGCTTTCAGGTTTTCCGCGGTTGTCTTTATCTCCGGCAGCTTGATGTCGGCCTTTGGCGTGCCGCCCATCTTCTTTATGACCTCTGCATGATTCTTAAGATGGATCTCTTCGGCCCTTGCCGCTGCTCTGAACAGGCTTGCAACCTTTGTGTATCCTTCTGCGTCCGCCTTCTTCGCGAATTCGCTGTATTTCGCATTTGCGTTGCTTTCGCCGTCAAATGCAGTCTGCAAATTCTCAAGTGTCTTTGCCCCGGTGGTCGATGCCGCTGGAACGGTTGCCGACGTTGCTGCCTTTTCGCTTGTTGTACAGGAAGAAAGCATCATCGCGGCTGCGAACGCGGCCGTTATCAAAACAAAACTTTGTCTGTTGACTTTCATTGTCTCGGTCTCTCCAAAAAAGATCTCAGTAATTCAACTGTCTGTGGATACAGTTGGCAAAGTTTGTGCCTTACTTTCGCGTTCTTGTAAGTACTTGAAACAAGGTGGTTATGGAGACAGAAGAGAAGAGGTTAGCTAACGGGTGTATAAAAATTTGTACAAAATAGCCTGGCCTGTCGAAACTTTGATACGCCTGGCTATAGTCCGTATTTCCTCATTTTATATGCAATGTCACTTCGTGAGATCCCGAGGTTCCGTGCTGCCTCTGCCTGGACGCCGTTAGCATTACGAAGTGCGCGCTGAATGAGGCGAGATTCGATCATCTCGACGACTTGCGGAAGGCTGATCGTTTCCGGCAGTCCGCTGATGAGGTCAACGTCCACGTCCGATGGCGTGCCTTCTGATCGCAGGAAAATATCATTCGGCATGATCTTGTCGCCCTGCGCCAATATGCAGGCTCGCTCGAGAATATTACGCAATTCACGGATGTTGCCCGGAAAGCTGTAGTTCTTCAGCTTTTCGACGGCTGCTTCACTAATGTTCTTTTGCGCAACTTTGAGATCACGCGCGATCTGACCGATCAGAAACTCGACAAGAATGGGAATATCGATGGTGCGATCCCTCAGCGGCGGCATCTCTATCGGCACTACTGCCAGACGGTAATAGAGATCCTCGCGAAACTGCCCGCTTTTTACACGTTCGTTGAGGTTGCGGTGTGTTGCTACTATAACCCGAACATCGACGGTCCTCGTTATGTTTGCACCGACCCGCAAAAACTGTCCGTTGGTCAGAACCCGCAGCAACTTCGCTTGCAGCCCGAGCGACATTTCGCCGGCTTCGTCAAGGAAAAGTGTTCCGCGATCGGCTGCCTCGAAGAATCCCGGCTTGGCTCGATCGGCCCCCGTGAACGAACCTTTTTCGTGGCCGAAAAGCTCGGATTCGAGAAGTTGTTCGGCGACAGCGGCGCAATTTACGGCAAGAAAGGTCTCATTCGCTCGAAGGCTGCCTTTGTGGATCGCACGGGCGACGAGTTCCTTGCCGGTGCCGGTCTCCCCGGTGATCAAAACGGTCGCGTTTGTCGGAGCCACGCGGGCGATCGTTTCCTTCACCCGGCGGACCGGGTCGCTTACTCCGAGGATCTCGTCTGCATTGGCGTGACGCTTTGCTTCTTCGCGAAGAAGCTCGTTCTCTCGCATCAGCCGTGTTCGCTCGGTTGCCCGATGTGAAACAGCGGTCACGACCTCCGGAACGAAAGGTTTAGAAATGAAATCGAATGCGCCTGCCTGCATTGCCTCTACGGCAAGTTCGACAGTCGCAAGTGCAGTGAGAATTACGACCGGCAGTTCCGGTTCGTTTTCACGGCAGTACTTCAAGATCTCAAAACCGTCGCCGTCCGGCATTTTCTTATCCGAGATCACGAGGTCAAAGCTCTCTGCGGACAAAGCGTCCATCCCCGACTTCACACCGTTTGCCTCTTTAACGCTATGGCCGGATTCTTCGAGGATCAAGGAAAGGATCCGCCGCATGTTCTTCTCGTCATCGATGACCAGTATTTTCGCCATACATCAAAATCGGATCTCGAACCGCACCTTTCCCGGCTCGTTTTTGGAAAGGTAAACATCCCCGCCGTGAGCACGGGCTATATTTCTGACAATAGGTAAGCCGAGGCCCGTGCCCTTTGCCTCGCCTGTGTAGAATGGCTCGAATATCCTTTCAACAAGGTCGTCCGTGATCGGTTGGCCTTCATTTTCGACGAACAATACCGAATATCCGTGATCGGTTTCCGCACCGATCAGTATCTTTCCTTTCGCCGGTGTCGCATTTATCGCGTTCATTAGCAGATTAAGCAATGCTTGCCGCATCTGTTCTGCATCCATTCTGAACTGCAATGTCTCGTCACCGATGGTCTCAAGAGTGATCTCTTTTTCACCGGCTTTTGCCTTGGCAAGGTCGGTGATGTAACCGATAGTCTCGTGGGCACTCGCCGATCTCAGCACCGGCTCTTTTGAACGGGCGAAAGCAAGGAAATCAGTTGTTAGAAGTTCGAGCCGCTTTGCCTCGGCGGTCGCAATTTCGAACATTTCCTGGCGGATGGGCGACCCGGGCAGATGCTTCTCGGCCACCTTCAGCGAGCTTGCGATCATTGTCACGGGATTTCGGATCTCATGAGCTATCGCGCTTGCCAGTTGGCCGACCGCGGCCAGCTTTTCCTCGGCTACAAGTTTTGTCTGAAGCTTGTGGAGTTCATCAAGGCTAATGCTTAGTTTTTCCTCTTCACTGCGAAGATTTCCAACCAGCAGCCAAACGACTATCGCAACGGCAAGAAAGATCAGCGAAACGGTTGCGGCCTCAAAATACTCACTTACATCGGCCGGCGGGTTTGAGCGAAAGAAGATCCATACCTCGAGGAAAGTGAGTAATATCGTTATCGCCGTCACCGCAAGGGTTCGCACAATTCCGAAGCGATAGGCGGCCGAGAGGATAGGGATGATCATTAAAACCGAGTAATGGCTGTCGGCCGTACCGCCTGAGATCGAAGCAAGAAATGCGAACGAAATGTTAAGCAAAATAGAGAGATTTATCTGAATTCTCACGGAAAACGGACTGGATCGCTCATCGACCCGCTGGACCCAGATGAGCTCGAAGACCAGGATCGCAAACCTAACGGCCAGCGTCATAAGCAGCCAAAACGTAGGCCGCCCAAGCAGCGTTATAAAGCTGATGTGTACAAAAAAGAGAGAGGCAAGGACCGCGAAATTGAGCAGTATCAATACCGTTTCCTGCCTTTTGTATGCGGCAAAGTTAAACACTCTCTCCATGGCGCCGGAATATGCTGATCTGCGCCCCGGATCGCGGTAGTAACCGCAAAAGACACCAAGGCTTAATTGATAAACAGCAATCCTAGTGCCAAGAGATCTGACTTCTATTTGATACCTGCGAGAGAAAGGATTGCGGCGAGAACGCGTTGCGTGCCGCGGTAGCTGTCAGTCGTATCGAAACTCTCACCGACGGAATGCATTCCTTTCCAGATGCCGCCGCTGCCGATGGTGACAGAAGGTATTCCGAAACGCTGGGGCATTCCCGAATCGGTGCTGCTTGCGGTGATGTTAGTCGGTATCCCGAGCGCTTTGTCCACGGCGAGGATCGTTTGGATCAACGGTGCATCAGGCGCCTGTTTTCCGACCGGCCGCTCGCCGATCAGCTTTATCTCAACGGTCAGCCTTGCTCCGTCCGTTCGCGAGGCGTTTTCCTCCTTGAGCGCCGACTCGACCGCCAGCTTGAATTTCGCATCGATCGCTGAAAGTTCAGCAGCACTCACCGAACGAAGATCGACCTCCATCGAGGCGGTTTGCGCGATCGAATTTACGGTCGTTCCGCCCTCGATCCGGCCGACGTTATAAGTCGTTCTAGGGTCTTTCGGAACCGAGAACTTCGATATCTTATCAATTGCGCGTCCTAGAGCGTGTATCGCACTCGGCCGTCCGAATTCGAAGTAACTATGGCCTCCGGGGCCATTGAATGTGACGCGATAGCGATTGCTCCCGATCTCGCGCGTTACAAGGTCGTAGCCTGATGCGTCCAGCGCGATGAAGTTCGAGATCCTGCCCTTCATTTCTTCTGAAACGAGATGCCCGACGCCGCGTAGATTTCCTAACCCTTCTTCGCCGGTATCAGCGACGAAAACGATCGATTGTTTCGTTTCGATCTTCGCTTCGTTCAATGCACGTATCACTGCAAGCAACACCGCGAGTCCGCGCGCGTCATCTCCTATTCCCGGGCCGATGAGCAGCTGCCCTTCGCGTCGGACCTTCACATCGGTTCCCTCCGGAAAAACGGTATCGAGATGCGCGGCCAAGACAAGCGTGCCCGAAGCATCAGTTCCGGGTCGCTCGCCGAGCACGTTTCCGGCCTTGTCGATCCGGACGTTCTTTAGTCCAAGTTCGTTGAATCTTCCTCTAATATATTCCGCACGCCTTTCTTCCTTGAATGTCGGGGCAGGTATCTCGGCGATCTTGATCTGTTCCGCGATCGTTTCAGGTTCCCCCGCCTTCAATCGTTCAATCGCCAGGAGAACCCTTTGATCGCTCATCAACATTTCAACTTTCTGGGCCGTTGCTGAGGTGCACGTGACAAACGCAAGGAGTATCGAAAGAAGCGGGACTAATTTCATTTTGATCTTGAGGCAACTAGTTTTTGAACTTGGCAATAACCGGTGCATGATCGCTCGGTTTTTCCTGATCCCGTGGAGTCTTGTCTATCTTGC
>CAYTDJ010000142.1:0-6746 GCA_964436265.1 uncultured Chloracidobacterium sp.
CGTCTATCTGACCTTTGACGGGCCGCACCTCGACGACCGGATCAAGCAGACCTGGCGGACGAATTATTTGCTCGATCACCTCGCCTTCGGTCTGTTTCAGTTCGTATGGCCCGGGCGTTGCCGATACATAAATAGTCTGCCCGCGTCGTTTCTCGAATTCCTCAAAGTTAAGCGGGCGATTGTCTTTTGCACTCGGCAGTCGAAAGCCATATTCAACGAGAGTTCCTTTTCGTGATTGATCGCCCTTATACATCGCCCCGAGCTGCGGGATCGTCTGGTGCGATTCATCAATGACCATGATCGCGTCTTTGGGCAGATAATCGAGCAGCGTAGGCGGCGGTTCGCCCGGATTCTTACCGGTAAGATGCCGGGAGTAATTCTCTATGCCGCGGCAAAACCCCATCTCCTTGATCATCTCAAGGTCGTACATTGTCCTCTGATGCAGCCGTTGGGCTTCGACGATCTTGCCCTCCTCGACTAGGAATTTTTCGTGTTCGTCGAGTTCGGCACGAATTGTTTTGACAGCACGCTTTATCGTCTGCTTCGACATCACATAGTGCGTCTTTGGATAAATGGGAATACGCGATTCGTGTTTGTGAAGCACTTCGCCGAGCAGTGGGTCGATAGTGGAGACCGAATCTATCTCGTCGCCCCAAAACTCGACACGATATGCCTGATCCTGATAGCTCGGATAGATCTCAACCACGTCTCCGCGAACGCGAAACACGCCGCGCTCGAAATCTACATTCACGCGTTCGTATTGAAGTTCAACAAGCTTTTGAAGAAACTCTTCGCGCTTGATCTTCATTCCAGGTTCGATAAAGATCAGCATTCCGTAGTAGGCGTCCGGATCGCCAAGGCCGTAAATGCACGAAACCGATGCGACAACGATCACATCCCGACGTTCAAAAAGCGCTCGAGTCGCTGAAAGCCTGAGGCGGTCGATCTCGTCATTGATCGTCGCTTCCTTTTCTATGTAAAGGTCAGCCGCAGGAACATAGGCCTCAGGCTGGTAATAGTCGTAGTAAGAAACGAAATACTCTACAGAATTTTCCGGAAAGAACGACTTGAATTCCTGGTAAAGCTGAGCTGCGAGTGTCTTATTATGCGCCAAGACCAGTGTCGGCCTCTGCGTTTCGTTGATCAGGTTGGCGATCGTGAAGGTTTTGCCGCTGCCGGTAATACCAAGCAAAACCTGATCTCGTGTGCCGCCGTTCAGGCCATCGACCAATTGACGGATCGCCTCAGGCTGGTCGCCCTTCGGGGTGTTTTCACTTATGAGACGAAATTGCATACCTCGATCATAGCGAATTTCTCGCCCTGAAAAAAGGATACAACTTTCGATCCTGAAAATCGGTTACCGGAAAAAGAGAAGTTCAGGATGATACAGGTACTGCCGTTATTCCGAGGAGAGCTTCCCGGGCTTTATCGGCTACCTGCGACGTCATCGGTTCGGCTGAAATGAACTTTGTCAGATCCGGAATTATCTCTGCTATGTTTGCGGCCTTGATCGAATGCAGAAGCGCCAGTCGGGTCTTGATGTCATTGTGACTTCGGATAGCGTCAAATATCTTCTCAGTCTCGCCGGTGCGAATGAGAAGATATACCAGGGCAAATGCCTCGTATGCGGCCTTTTCATCACGCATCGCAAGACGATCGAATGAACGCTCAGCAATACCGGATTCCACGGCGGCCCGCGCGACCTGACGGCTAAACAGCATATCTTCAGAGTGTGCCGCACGCGACCATGCATCGCCGCGATCGAAGGTCAGCTTTACCATTGCTCGTGCACCGGCGGCGCGAACCTCGCGCGAAGGATCGGCACATGCAAGGATGATGGTGTCAAAAACACTCTCATGGTCAAACTCGGAGAGAATCGCCACAGCTTTTGAACGAAGCGTGGCCGAAAGGTCATAAAGGGCGATCTGCGACAAAGCAGCGACCGAGTTTGACGTTTTGAATCGGTTCAGGATCCTGATAGCGAGCATACGCATCTCGGCATCTGAGTCGGCTTCATAGTCCTCGCTCAACTGATCGATCGCATCCAAAAGATCCGGATCATCTGACTCAGGCAACGTTTCGAAAAGCGATGGTTCGGAAATGCCGTTTATCTTAGTGATCGGCAGATGTGAAATATCCTCTGATGAGGCATAGCTCTTTGAAAAGTTCGCCGATGTATCCGACGCCGTTCGAGCAAGCGACTCTTTATTGTGATTTTCCGTCGCCTTCCTGTCGTATCTTCGTTGTCGTTCGACCGGCTTACTATCGATATCCCTCTTCTGTCCGATTGCTGACTCATCGGACTTTTTCTTCCATGAAAAATTGAACAATCCCGCTCCAAAAACTCCTAACGCAGCAACGATCAGAAACTCCGTCATGCTTCGATCCAGTACTATCAATGGACCGCCGATCGAATTTGCTCCGAAGGCCGATATAGTTGATGCCGCTGGAACGATGAGCATCGCAAAAATGTACTTGGAAAGCCGGTAACTACCCTTTTGCATTGGTTGATCTATGTTGAGTGTGTGGCGGAGAGGACGCCGGGGTGAAAAAGGAACCGCCGTGGGACTGGCGATCAGACAACTACATTATGCATTAAATGGGACTCGTTGTCACTATTTTCCATTTCGGAAAATCGCAGCGGTTAGTCGTTTTAAAGAAATTCATTGGTGATAGATGTCACTGCCGGTACGAACTTTACGAATACGATCAGAAGTAATACATTTGTAAGTTCGTTCATATCGTTTTTATGCTTGGAACTTCCGCCGTATCGGAAACTGACATTTCCGATCTTCAGCTAATTCACAGGGGCAAGGTAAGAGATGTGTATGAGGTCGACGACGATCGGCTTCTACTTGTCGCAACTGACAGACTTTCCGCCTTTGACTGTATCCTGCCGACACCGATCGAGCACAAAGGCGCCGTACTGACCGCACTTTCGGAATTTTGGTTTCGAAAACTCGAAGGCATAGTCGATCACCACATGATCACTACCGACTTCGACAAGATGCCCGAAGCGGTAAGAAAGCATCCGGAACTGCGCGGCCGTTCTATGCTGGTGAAACGTACTAAGGTCTTCCCGGTCGAATGCGTCGTCCGCGGTTACCTGGAAGGCTCGGGCTGGAAAGACTATAAGGCGACCGGTTCGATATGCGGGCACAAGATACCTACCAAGATGGTTCAGTGTGAGAAACTTCTGACACCGATCTTTACGCCTTCGAGCAAGGCGGTTGCGGGCCATGACGACAACATCAACCAGGTCGAGTTCATGAAGATCGTCGGACACGACACGGCTACCGAACTGAAACGGCTTTCAAAGGAGATCTATAACTTCGCAAGCGAGTATGCGCTCACACGCGGGATAATCATCGCTGACACCAAGTTCGAATTTGGCGAAGATAAGGACGGTAATATCTTGCTTGTCGATGAGGTTCTTACGCCGGACTCGTCTCGATTTTGGGACGCATCGCTTTACGAAGCCGGACATCCGCAGCCGTCATTCGACAAACAATTCGTCCGCGAATATCTAGAAACTCTTGATTGGGACAAAACGCCTCCCGCGCCGCCGCTTCCGGACGAGATCGCGTCAGCTACGACGGAAAGATACCTGAAAGCATTTAAGCTCCTAACAGGAGAAGAACTCGAAATAGGATCTCCCGCGACCTAGGAAATGCGCGATCAAATGGAACGATTAATAGCCACGATGCTCGATGGAAGGATACTTCTGGGCGAGGCTGCGGCTGAGTTTGAAAAGATCTACATCCAAACCGCGCTCGAGCGCAACGGCGGACATCTCTCACAAACTTCTGAGGCACTTGGGATCCATCGCAACACGCTCGCTAAACGCGTCGCCAGCTACAACGGCACGATGAAGAAGAAGTCACCTGTCAAGAAGCCCGTAAACAAGGTCAGCACTCGAAAGCCTGCTAAAATGCGAAAATAGAAAGCGAACGCCCATCGATCAAATTCTTCACCTTCTGTACGGATAGACATGACTGATTCCTTGTTCGAGTTCTACTTTCGCGAGAAACTCGTTTACTTCCGCATAAGTCTGTGGTATAAAAATCCGCCCCTATCAAAATAAGCCGCTAAAGGAAGGTGTTAACGATGATGCGTGTTTCGACGACCGTTTTGTTCGTTCTGATCTGTTTGGTCGCTCCCTGCCTTTCTCAGTCCACAACTTTTTCTTATCAAGGAAATCTGAATACCGGAGGAAGTCCGGCGAATGGCAACCACCGGTTCGAAGTTTCCCTCTTTGACGCGCCGACCGCTGGTGTTCAGATCGGAACTACCGTGATCTTGGATCCGGTTGCCGTGACCAACGGGACCTTTGTATTGAATCTCGACTTTGGCAACCAATTTGAAGGTGCGGATCGCTTCATTGAGATCAAGGTAAAACCTTCCGTCGGCGGCAGCCTTACAACGCTGTCGCCCCGGCAACGGATCTTTACGGTACCGTATTCCGTCAAGAGTCTCGCCTCTGATAATTCGGCCAATGCCGCAAATGCCGCCATGCTTGGAGGACTGCCGCCAGCAGGTTATTTGTTGAATACGACCGGAACGCAGCCAAACTCAAGTCTGAACATCAGTGGCCAAGCGATCGTCGGTGGGAGACTCGGCATTGGGACTCAGTCACCCGGCGCGAATTTGAATGTCGTCGGCGTTCAGCCGCCGGATGCCGTTGGGCTCGGCACGCCGGGTCAAGACGCGACGGACGCATTAACGGTCGTCGGTGCTAAAGGCGGCCGGAGTGGTGAGGCCGGACAGGGCGGCGACGGCGCGAATGTCTCGATCCGCGCCGGTGACGGCGGCACAAGTCCGCAGGGTTCTCTTGCCGAGGGCGACGGTGGCTCAATAACGATTCAGGCCGGATTGACGAATAAGCCGAACGGGAACGGCAAGATTGTTCTCGCCCCCGAAGGCGGAAACGTAGGAGTCGGCACCTCTACTCCGGCATCAAAACTGACAGTTATCAACTCGGCGCCGGGCACAACTGACCCATCCCTCGCGAATATTCCACCGGTGGCCGTTCGGGGCGAGGCGACCTCGACACTTAACTCAAACATCGGCGTTTTGGGAATTGGCCACGGAGCCAACGGTATTGGCGTTGCGGGAATTACGAACGGGACCGGTTCGGTCAGCGGAGCAAACGCGATTGCTGTATTAGCGATTTCAACGAATACGACCGGCGACACGATCGGTGTCAGCTCTGAAGTGATGAGTCCAAATGGAACCGCTGTCGACATTTCTATGCCAACCGGCGGAACGGGTTATCTGATCCATGCTACGTCCGGCGCCGGGAACGGGCAGACTTCGTCTAAGTTTAGCGTTACATCAGGTGGCTTGACTGAGATAAATGGCGGCCTTACGTTGAACGGGACGTTGACCGCCGGCCAGCTTTCGATCTCAGGCGGCAACTTGCAAACGTTTGGCGATGTGCAGGCTAACCTTATAACGGCCACAGGCGGACTCTCGGTCGGCGGCAATCTTACGGCGCCTGGTTCTACGCTTCAGATCAACAAAGACGTGATTCTTAACGGAACGCTGACCCCGCAGCTGCTGAGCGGTGGTGACAATCACCTATGTAACTTGACCGGAACCACTACACTTCGGTTTTGTTCTTCTAGTTTGCGGTATAAAACGAACGTTCAGACGTTTTCACGTGGAATGGAACTGATCAGAAAACTGAAGCCAATCAGCTTCGACTGGAAAGAAAACGGTCTTCATGATTTTGGACTCGGCGCCGAGGATGTCAAAAAGGTCGAACCCCGTTTAACATTTGACAATGCGAACGGTGAGGTTGAGGGCGTGAAGTATAGTCAACTAAGTGCGGTTTTCGTCAATGCGTTGAACGAGCTGCAAGATCAGTTAAAGGCCCAAAACGAACTGATAGCCAAACAAGAAAGGTCACTGAAAACCCTTATGGGAGAGGTTCGAACTCTGAAAAGAAAACTAACCTCGCGAAAGCGGTAGGTTACTTTCTAAGTTCCAAAACTTCGATCGGATCACCGACGTGTACTGATACGCCGGGATTTTCCGGGATGAGATTCTCGCCGAAAAGCACTGCATTAGCGGTCTGTCCTAGTGATTCGAAAGTGTCAGGAAAGACGTCCTTTGCCATGCGGAAAGATGCCATCGTCCTCAAAGGTTCCTTTCCGTCAAACTCACCTCGTACCTGATCGACAGTCGTCATAACGCACCGTGCGCAGGGTTTCACCACACGAAATATTGCCTCGCCGACCCGAATCCTTGCCCAACGATCCTCTTCAAAGGGCTCGCTTCCCTTTACCACCAGATTCGGCCGGAACCGATTCATTGGCAGCGGCAGCTTCTCTCCGTATTCTTCGTCGCGATAAAGATCGTGAAGCCTTTCATTTAAATTCGCCAATGATCCTTCCCCGATAAGCAGCAGGGGATAGCCGTCCGCAAAGCTGACCATGTCGTTTCCGCTGTCGAATTTCTCGCTTACGTGCCGTTCGGACGTGTCGGGCATTAACACAAGCTGGCACGATCTTCTCAGAACATCGCTAAACCACTCGCTGACAATTCCGTTATAGACCAACCCCTCGACTTCGCTCTGCCAAATGGTCACACGCTGCCTCGTCCCGCTGTCCGGCTCAAATGGAATGTTCAGTGTCCCCGCGGATTCACTCTCCGCCATCAACTGTCCACTATCCACCCGTACCGCGATCGCCGCCATCTTCGGGACTTCCCGCTGCGTGAAAAACATCCCGCCCCGATCCGTC
>CAYTDJ010000143.1:0-6733 GCA_964436265.1 uncultured Chloracidobacterium sp.
CGTCAGGGTAGAAGAAAACGATCTCGTTGGGCAGGAACGTGTATTAAATGTTGAGATCGATCTGCCGGGCGGCAAGGTGCGGATGCAGGTCGTCGGTCGCCGCTATGAGCGGGACCCGGGGCATATGTCCACAGAAAAGTATCTGGTCGGGTGCGAGATCGTTAACATGTCGAAACAGGACCGCGACGCGTATAACCAGTTTTTGCGATATGGCGGAAAACGCAGGGGAGCCACGTCACCTAGTTTGGAACTTGGCGGAAGCTAGACCCTGACCACATCTTGAGCGAGGCGTCGGAATTATTGCCGACGCTTTTTTGTTTTTATGTCAGCAGATAGAATCGAGAACATGAGCAATGAAGTGGGGATCGGTGTTATCGGGACCGGGTTTGCGCGAAAGGTGCAGTTGCCGGCGTTTGCGAATTGTGAAGGGGCAAGAATTGTGTCTATTGCGAGCGGTTCGCTCGCAAACGCTGAAACGGCGGCAAGGGAATTTGGTGCCGAACATTTCACCTCGGATTGGCGAGAGACGGTCTTGCATCCCGGCGTCGATCTGATATGCATGACCACTCCACCAAACCTGCACAGGGAGATGGTCTTATTCGCACTGGACAACCAAAAGCACATCCTCGCAGAAAAACCAATGGCGATGAATGCCGCCGAAGCAGAGGAAATGAAACTGGCTGCCGACGCCGTGAATGTTTTGGCGTTGATCGATCACGAACTACGGTTTCAGCCCGGACGACAACGGGCTTACTCAATGATCCGGGATGGCCAAATTGGAAAGATACGACACGCGAAGTACAATTTCCGCGCGCCTCACCGCGGCGATGTGAGCCTGCCATGGAACTGGTGGTCGGACGTCGAACAAGGCGGCGGAGCGTTAGGAGCTATCAATTCGCACATTATCGATTCTTTCAATTGGTTTCTAGGCACTGAGATTTCGAGCGTGTTCTGCCAACTCCAGACTCACGTCAAGCAGCGGCCTTTCGAGGGCGGACTTCGGGAGGTGACGACGGACGACGAGGCCAACATGATAGTGCGGTTTGCCGACGGCGAGTTAACAGACGATGCGACCGGACTGGTCTCGGTGTCGATGGTCGAACAGCCTGAGTACCAGAACCGAATTGAGTTTTTCGGAACCGAAGGTGCGATTCGCATCGATCATCGCGGTGAACTATTTACCGGAAAGAACGGTGACGCAGTGTGGACTGCGATAGATGTCGATCTTGGTTCTCCGATCGCGGGAGCCGCCGACACGGGTTTCTCGCGAGCATTCAACCTATTTGCTCCGCATATTATTGCCGCGATGATCAAAGGCGAAAACTACATCGAACACGCCGCGACTTTCGAAGACGGTGTCAAGGTTCAGCGGGTGTTGGATGCGGCTCGGGAGTCGAACGCGACCGGTCGAATTATAATGCTCTGATACATGCAGCACTGGTAAGGCGGAAATGGGTGCCCATGGTTTGATCAAAACTACCCAAAAGATGTCCGTTTAGGTGAAAATTAGCAAACTGAGCTACCCAAATGGGCGGTGAAATGGAATGTTTTTGGGGTTATTCTCTCTTCAGTTATTTGATAACCGAAGCGAGGCCGCAAATTAGGGCAATTAGTTTACTCATTTTTCCTTCCCCTTATCCATCCAAATTTCCGCAAAGTCGGTTTCGCTAAGGCTTGCAAAAAGCGGGTGGTCCGCAAATACCGCCCGCTTTATTTTTTATTTCATGTACTTATCCAGAAAATCTGCGACAAGCGGATAAAGATCGAGACGGTTCTTGAGCTTTGAGATCCCGTGGCCCTCGTCGTCGTAGAGCTTGTATTGCACCACGGCTCCCCGCTTTCTGAGTGCATCGACCATCTGTTCACCCTCCGTATAAGGTACGCGTGGGTCGTTTCGTCCTGAGATCACGAACAGCGGCGTTTTGATGCGGTCGATCTTGCGGATGGGCGAGATCCTTCGAAGGAATTCAATGTCTTTGTCGAGTCGTCCGTACTCGACCTCTCTTTGACGGCGCCGATAGCTGGAGGTGTTGGTCAGGAAGGTCTCCCAGTTTGTGATCGCGACCGTGCCGACCGCGGCCGCCCACAGGTCGGGATAAAGCGTGATCGCCGCCATCGTCATATAACCGCCATAGCTTCCTCCGATCACAGCTATACGTTTTGGGTCCGAACCGTTTCGCTTCAGCCATTCGTGTGCGGCCGCGAGATCTTTGACCGAATCTTCGCGTTTTTCGACGTCGTCAAGATGCGTGTAAGTTTTGCCGTAGCCGGTCGAGCCTCTCACATTGGGGTCCAAGATCGCGTATCCACGGGAAAGATAATACTGAAACAACGCGTTGAAACCAGGCCGCGACTGGCCTTCGGGGCCGCCATGAACCGAAACGATGACCGGAGCACGCGCCGGTTTGGTGATCGAGACTGACTTGGACGCCGGAGTTTCTTTCGAGGCGACCTTAACATCACTTGCGCCTTTGGGTTTGTAGTACCAGGCCGGTATCTCGCGCCCGTCGAAGGACTTGAATTTGATCAGTTCGGGTGCGACAAACGTTTTTGGATCGATACCTGCCTGATCGCTTTGAGTAACTTGAGCAAGTCGTTTGGACCTGAGATCGTAAACCCAGACGTCGCCATTCTGCGTGGACGAACTAAATGAAAATGCGAGCTTACTGCCGTCTTTTGAAAATGCCGTCCCGCCGACGATCCCCTGAGCAGGAAGCTTTACTTGAACCGCTTGTTTGTCCACGGTCGAGATCAGCGGTTTACCGCCGGTTTCGATCTTTCGAAGAAACAGTTCCGAAAACCCATTATTGTTGACCGTGTACGCCATGATCGAATCGTTTGCGTTCAGTGTAACGCCCTCGACGTCCCAATTAGGGCCATCGATGATCTCGATCGAACGATTTGCCTCGGACCAATCATCGCCCGATGCGTTCTTTTGGCGAAGCTGAGTCAGCGCAGAGAATTCACGTCCGTTGTTCGACGTCATTAATATGCTGTCGGCGAGGAATTCGGCATCGCCAAATTCGGACGCATCCGTGTGAGGCGTGAGCAGGATCTCGTTCTTGGTCCTGACATCTATCAGAAAAAGATCATTGTCGAGGCTTTTTTCCACGCGGTCGCGGGAGACAATGATCTGTCTGCCGTTGTCACTTAGAGCTATGACGCTGTTGTTTCCGTCGTGCTGAAAGAGCATGACCTCTTTGCCGCTCGCAATGTCCATCGCGTAAATATCAAAGAACTGTCGGTTACGTTTATTCGAGGCATAGGCGATAACGTCACCATCATCCGAGATGAGTCCGAAATTGTGACGTACCGACGGCTCGTCGGTCAGGGCTCTCACGCCGGAACCGTCCGGCTTCATCCAGTAAAATTGAGTATTCTCATCACCGCCGCGTGCCTTGCCAAAGACTATACCGCTGCCATCGGGCAGCCAGCGGGCAAAGCCGATATTGTCTTCGTAATTGGTGAGCTGAACCGGCTTGCCGGCCGGTAGATCGACCTTCCACACCTGTGTCGTGCCGGTCGTGTTCGTGAGGTATATTAACTGCTTTGCGTCGGGCGAAAAGCTGGGTGAGCCTGCCGACTTGATGCTTAGATATTGCTGAATTGAATAGCTTTGACCGAAGGAAAAAGAAACCAGGAGACACAAGGCGGCGAAGACCAGATATTTTTTCATCAGTAACCTCGGGGGAGTTGAGAATTAGTGTTGAGATTATATCCCAGTTCTTATAAAACCGCCCTCGATCACTTCAATGCGTATTTCTTCAGAAACGTAAGTTGGTCCGCTCGCATCTCGGCAGACATCTGATGCGGTGTGTTCGGATAGAGTTTGAATTCGGCGTTCAATCCGGCCTCTTTATAAAGCCTTTCGGAATACGGAAAACGTTCGACCGGAGTTTTGCCGAAAAGTTCCATAACCAGATCGGTCTCTCGTTTGTCATAAGCGTCGCCCATCGGAACAGCGTCGTTGGTGTCGGAGCCGCCAAGGATCATATAGAGCGGTACTTTACGGACGGACTTTAAATCGAATTTCCTGCCGGACACTTTCTTCATGTCTGAAGTACCTACGGGATAGGTCAACTCTCTGCCATTGAACCTATCGACCGGAGCCATTGCCCAACCTCCGGGTGCCCCGATAACCGCGGCCTTAACTACTTTTGGATGAATGAAAACAAAGCGGTTAACAAACATCCCAGACGCAGAATAGCCCTGAAGGATCACTTTTTCCTCGGTTTTAATACCTTCGTTTAACATACGGAGGCGAGCATCCTTGATCATCGCGATCAATTGCAGGTCAAAGCGGCTGAACTGTTTCTTGTCAGTCAGCATCGTGTCGCGGTCAAGCGAATGTGTGTAGATAGTGTGTTCGGTGGCTGGACGCGGGAAAACCGGCATCAGGATCGGGGCCGATATTCCGCTTCCATACATATACCTACCGATCTGCGACATTTTGCGCTTTACGTCCGCTTCGTGAAACGAAATGTCGTCATTTATTTGTCCGCTGTTATTTGGGATCACCAAAAACGAACGAAGTTTTTCCTTTTCGGACTGGATCTTCAGCTCCTTAGGAATATACAAATAATAGGCATACGAAAATCCCTTCGCCGGGTCAGCTTCGACACGGGTTAAGTCCGTATCTGAACTGTTTTGGGCTAAACCGGATGAGATAAACAAGAACAAAAGAACGACAAATATGACTAGCTTCATATTTGAGTCACTACGAATGTCCTACAGACAGTGTTCCCACAAATCACACTTATCTTATTGAGAACTGCGGAATGCTCACGCGGTCTTTTGCGACCGGCAGATACTTGATCGTCTTTTCGATACCGTTTTCTTTTACTTTTAGTTCGATCTCCCTGGTCGTGTCGCCAAATGCTAACGACAGTCCGCCGTTACGCTGCTGACCGTCGCGAAGTCCGGCCTCGTACGCCTCGCTGTTCGGGTGGACTCCTGATACGATGCGCTCCTTGGCAAACTTATCGAAATCGAAGCCTAGTTCGAAAACAGGTATTTGAACGACCTCTCGTTTGAACCCGTCACCAAGAGCATCGGCCACGGGTTCGATGGTCTCACCGTCGATGATGGTTCGCTTGATCAACGAGGCAGCATCACTCTTGAGATATTTGTTAAATCGCTGTGTAAGTGATTCGAATGTTATCGGTTGCGGTGTAGTGCGCGACGCAGCAAATAGATCCAGCATGACGTCGTCGAGAGACTGCTTCCCGGCCGTCTCTCGTTTGATCGCAGCATTCAGGTTTGTTGCAAACATGAGTCCGCGGAGATAAGGCAACCGGCCGACGCCGCGGTCGTTCCAAAAATCTTTGATTATCCGATCGTTCGGTTCGTTGCGGACCGGCAGCATGTAATATTCGCGAATGAGTTCGTTGTAACGACCCACAAACTCCTCTTGTGTGATTAACCCACCGCGATAGAGCAGCTGGTAAGTGTAGAACTCGGTGAAACCCTCGCTAAACCAGTAGAGGGATTGTTCCGGTTCCGGCATTTTCCCGAGCCGCGTAGGATTCCAGTTATGGAAATACTCGTGTGCGAGCAGGGCGCGAAGCCGGTCGATAGTCGCATTCGGGGTCGCAAATAGAGCGAAAGAGTCTTTCAGCCCCGTTCCGCCGAAAGACAACGCATTCGGCCCTTCGTCCATAGGCACAAGTGTGACGAGAAAATAGTCCTGAGAATTATCGTTAAAGAAATCGCGCTCGGTCTCGATCACCTTGCGGACCATTTCCGCGAGTTCCGCGTCGGTAAAATTCCAGCTTCCGCGGATCGCAACATTTACCGGTTTCCCGGAAGCTTTTGTGGAGGTGATCCGAAAGTCGCCGGCAACGAAGATGGACGAACGAAGATCGCTGAATTGCGTCTTGAACTTCTGTGACCGTTTACTAACGCCGAAACTGTTTGCGATCGTCCAGCTTCTGTCTAACCGCTTCCATTCAAGTTCGACGGTGACCTCGGACTCATCTTTCCACTCCGGCAGCACCCAGACCGTGTTGCCGATCCAATGTATGAACTCCCGGGTCGAGACGGGACGATAACGGACGCTATTTTTCAACGGGCCCTGAAAGTCCTGGCTTAGCTCATAAACTATGGTGATCTTTTCACCAGGCCGGTGCGATATCGTTTTTACAAACGGCTCCGCGGTGTCGAGAGTCGATGCCGACGCCGGCAAGACGCTCAGGATCCGGATCGCCTTAAAGAGCTCGCGCTGACCGCCCCATTCGTTCGGTAACCGCACGTTTGTAGTTCCGCTCGCGTCACCTTCGAACGATATGCTCACTTTGAATTTTGCGTCGGTCCCCGGTTCAACGACGATCTTCAGGTCATTTGGCTTTGCCGAGACCGTCACACTCCACAGTGCCGCAGTGAAAAATAGATAGATCAGTTTTCGTCCAAACATAAAGAACCTTAAACGCCGGGCGTTCGATTTTGTTCGATAATACAGACGAAAAGGACATCAAAAAACGTCCATTTGGGTAGGAAACGCTTAACTGGTGTGGTCGTGGATGATCTTCCAGCCATCCTTGAACTTGCGGAAGATCAGGGTGAATTTACCACCTGGGTTGTCTTTTTCCCGTTTGAGCGACCAACTGCCGAGCACCACGGCAGAATCTTTGGAAAGCACGGTTATTTCAAGGTCGGAAAATGTAAGCGTACCCATTGCGGCCCTGTTCGGATAGCTTTTCTTATAGTTGTCCAGTGTCGGCTGCCAACCGCGAGT
>CAYTDJ010000144.1:0-6667 GCA_964436265.1 uncultured Chloracidobacterium sp.
GTGATCGCGTATCTTCTCGTTTTCACCGTATTAGGTTTTACCATTGCGGGCGTTGCCCCCAGCGTATCCCAGCAGGCAAGGGAATTTGGTGCGAATATCCCAACATACGGTGCAGCGATACAGCGTTCTTTCAACGATCTCAACCGCCGCTTCGACCGGCTAAGAATACCTGACGAGGTTCAGACAAAGATAAACGAACAGGCCGTCGCGCTTGGCGAACGCATCACCACCGGCGTCGGCGGATTTGTGCTTTCGTTCGTCACGTTCATTCCGTGGCTGATCATTATCCCGATCCTTTCGTTCTTCTTTCTGAAAGATGTGAATTCGTTCAGGCTTGCCGTGCTGAAATTATTTCCCGCCGGGCGTTGGCGAATGCGGGCGGACAGCGTGCTGGGCGATGCGAACGCCACTCTCGCGGCATACGTGCGGGCGATGTTGATCTCATGCGTACTGATCGGCGTTGTTTGCACGATCGGGTTCTACATCATCGGCCTTAAATACGCCTTGCTTCTTGGAATTCTTGCAGGTGTGTTTGAGTTCGTTCCGCTTTTGGGGCCTGCTGCGATCGGAATAATTGTGATTATCACCGCGGCGGTGAGCGACAATCCCTGGAACGCCATTCCAGCGGCTATTTTCCTGATCGTTCTTCGCATCGTTCACGATTACGTTACATATCCGCGTATCGTGCGAGGCGGCATTCACCTGCATCCGGTCGCAATTATTCTTTCGGTCCTTGCTGGGGAACAGATCGCGGGTATTCCGGGCGTTTTCCTTGCGATTCCCGTGGTCGCTTTGCTCACCGTAGCCTACAAACATTTTCTCGAACATCAGGGAAGCCGAACGCTTTTCGAGGGCCTTGTGCACAAGGAAGAACTTGAACCCGAGGAGCAAGCCTGATGTCCTCGCTCGCCTGGCTTATCGTCTTCTTCTTCGTTCTGCTTTTTCTGTGCGTTTTGGTTTATGTTCTGGTCGTGCGTGCGTTCTATTGGGGCGACCGGAAAGAGCCGCCTAAGAAGAAACAACAAGATCTCGAAAAGAAGGAAGATCGTTGATCATGGTTTCCGCGACCGCAACGTAACACGGAATTGAGAACTTCTGGTCCTGCAGTTTTACGGCGTCCTTTGCCGTTGTAACTAACGCTTCAACACCGCTTTGTTGCGCAAGACTCTCGATCCTTTCGATATCGGATCTCGAGTAAAGGTGATGATCGGGAAACAAGCAACTACCGGTAACAACGATTCCTGAGTTCTTTAGGGTTTTGATAAAACTATCCGGATTTCCAATACCCGCGAATGCGAACACATCTGCAGGGTTTCCGCTTTGCGAGCTTTGCGTCTTCGCGGGAAATGTCTCGATCGCAACGACGTTCCTGATCCTTGACGTTGCCTCAAAGACCGTCACAGTTCCGTTTCTCATTAAGAGCCGTTGCCTGATGTCGGTGACTTTGTTTGACTGATCAGCCCTCGTTATAACTATCGCATCCGCTCGCTTTAGGCCGTTGAATGATTCGCGGAGCGTGCCTGCCGGCAATATTCTTCCGTTACCGCAGGGATTCGTGGCATCAATGCAAACGATGTCGAGATCACGTTTGACGCGGCGATGCTGAAAGCCGTCGTCGAGAATAAATGCCGTAATTCCGAACGTCTTTTTTGCCCAGAGTCCGGCAGAAACTCTATCAGCATCTGCGACGATCACCACCCCACCGTTCAGTTTATGGGCAAGCTCGACAGGTTCGTCACCACCTATTCTGGCTTCTACCAGAATGTCCTTTCCATCAGAAACGAGAACTCGTTTCCGCGGATCATCCCGGCCGTAGCCGCGCGTAAGGATACAAACTTTTTCGCCACGCTCCATGAGAATTTCTGCGATCAATGCGACCAGCGGCGTCTTTCCGGTTCCGCCCGTAGTCAGGTTCCCAACGCTTATCGTCCGAACGCCGAGCGAATAGCTTTTCATGACATCGCGGTCGTAAAGCAGGTTCCGCAGATCCATGAACTTTCCATAAAGGAAACCAATTGGTGAAAGGAAATTCATTCGATAGCGAGGAAATTCCTAAGCATCGTCATTCCGTGCTCGGTCAGGATCGATTCCGGGTGAAACTGGACACCTTCTACGGGCAGTTCCCGGTGCCGCAGGCCCATCACCAAGCCGTCCGGCGATTCGGCAGAGATCTCAAGGCATTCCGGCATGGAATCGCGTTCGACGATAAGCGAATGATATCGGCCGGCTTTGAACTTATCCGGAATTCCCTCAAATATCGTTTTGCTGTCGTGCGATACCTCGACCGGCTTGCCGTGGACCGGCTCGGGTGCCCGCGAGACCTTTCCGCCAAAATGCTGCCCGATCGCCTGATGTCCGAGACAAACACCCAGGATCGGGACCTTTCCTGCAAACCGCGAAATAGTCTCAAGTGTTATTCCGGCTGAATCGGGCGTTCCGGGCCCGGGCGAGATGAGTATTCGCTTGGGCTTCAGATCATTTTCGATCTGGTCCACGGTTATTTCGTCGTTGCGGAAGATATTCATGTCCGCCCCAAGTTCACCCAGATATTGAACGAGGTTATAGGTAAATGAGTCGTAATTATCTATTACTAACAGCATCGTCACTAATTTCTCACTAAGTCTGTGATTTACAAAACGTTTTGTTTACTATTCTCCGGATTATCTCTATTATTGACACGTTCAAAACCCGGAGGCCGAAATTTGATGTTCCGAAGAATTCTCTCGCTCGCCTTGATCGCCGTGTTTGCCACGCCCGTTTTCTCTCAACTCACGGACAAGAAAGATCCCGCCGAGGACGCTGAAAAACTTCGTCAGGAAGCGGTCGCGTTTCTTCGGGAAACGATGGGCGATGTTAACAGCATGCGGACGCTGGAAAATCGCGTCAGCTTTTCTGCCGAAATGGCCGGGCTAATGTGGTTTCACGATGAACGCGAGGCTAGATCGATGTTCAACGCAGCCATAGCTGATTTTCGTGAACTTCTTTTGAAGTTGGACCAGCAGGCGGCGATGCTGCCCGACGAAGACGGGCCGCGTTCGTTCGGAATTTTCGGCGATGCAAGCGGCCGGGCGAAGATCGAGATGAAGTACCGCGTGGCGATGGCTGTTCGTCAGCAGATTACCTCAAGCATTGCCGAACACGATCCCGATCTTGCGCTCAGTTTTTACTACGACACCGCTGGCGGAATAAGTAAAGATTCTTTCAGGAACCGCTTTGCCGGCATGGACAGCTATTTCGAGTTCAATCTGCTCGGCCAGATCGCCCAAAAGAATGCGGCTAAAGCTGCTCAGTTCGGTATTAAGTCGCTGGATAAGGGACTTCAGTATCAGCACGTAGATCTCTTGAGAAAGATCTACGAAAAGGATGTCGATAAGGGGATCGAATTCGGCTCGGCTTTGCTAAGCAAGGCCAAGAGCGGTAAACCGAGATCAGACGAATTTTACGTCATGGGTTCGCTCCTGAGCTTCGGTGCGGAAAATCTTGAAGCCTCTCAACGCTCGGGCGGAAAGAAGTCCGTTTATTCGCAAAACGACCTTCGAGATCTGGCGGAGGCACTTGCAAACGCGATCCTGGCCGGAAATGAAGTCGAGTCAGGCATGCAATATGTTGCTCTGATCGAAAAATATCAGCCCGGCCGTGCAGCGCAGATCCGTGCAAAGTCGGGATCAGGAAATCGCCGGGATCCAAATAAGTTCACGGTTCGGGGAAACTCGGCAGTTAATGCAATGTCAGCACCGCCTCCCGATTATGAAGGCCCGGTAAATACCGTCGGCATGGCAAGCAATTCAAACTCGAATCGTTGGCAGCAGGAACAGGATGCCAAACGGCAGGCGGAAGAAAAGTTGATGGGCGATGTCGCCAAGATCGGCAAAGGCGAACTGCCAAAAGAGGAGCGTGAAAAGGTGATCGCACAGGCTCGCAAGATCTTGATGCAGACTCAAGGAAAAGACAAGCAGATCATGGGACTGAGCATGCTCGCCGCGTCGGTCGCGCGAGTTGACAAAGAACTTGCCGCCGAGATAATGCGCGACGCCGAAGGACTCGTAAACCCATATCCGAAAAACTATCAGGATTTCATGTACACGTGGATGCTCGCCGCTGGCTATGCGGAATCTGACCCCGAAAAGGCGTTTCCCATACTTGAAGAAGCGATCGGGCGGGCGAACAATCTGATCTCAGCCTTCATTACCGTCGGTGAATTTATTGATGTCACCGAAGAAATGATCTCCGAGGGCGAGGTGCAGGTCGGTGCGTTTGGCGGAGGCATGATCCGAGGGCTATCGAAGGAACTCGGTGTCGCGGAATCGACGCTGGCGACCCTCACCAAAGCCGATTTTGCAAAAACAAAGGCCTTGACCAACCGCTTCGACCGGGTCGAGGTCCGTGTACTCGCAAAAATGCTTGTTCTCCGGTCTATCCTGGGAAGGAATGCCGCCCAGCCGACAGCAAACGAACAAATGAAAAAGGTCCTAAACCAAAATTGATCTGTGACCTGTCCGTCTTTTTACCTGGTTTGCGTTTTTCATAAGCGTCGAGGTGAAGAAATGAACAAGATACTACAGATCAATTACCGGCTTACGTCATCCATTGACGATTTTCTCCGGGAGGCGGAACCGGTCGCAAACGTCATCGCGAACATGGAGGGCCTTCGCTGGAAGATCTGGCTCAGGAATGAGAACCAAAACGAGGGTGGCGGCCTCTACTTGTTCGAAAACGAAAATGCGCTGAATGCATTTGTGAACAGCCCAGTGATCACACGATTAAAAGGTCATCCGGCATTGGAAGAACTCACGGCAAAAGTGTTCGATGTACCGGCAGGACTTTCAGCAATAACAAACGCTCCGATCTAAGATCAGCCGAGACTCGTCCCCAAAAGCCATTGACCGCCGTCAACCACGAGCGTTACGCCATTGATGTAACTTGCCGCGTCGGAGGTCAGGAACAAGGCCGCGTTCTCGATGTCCGCAATGCGTCCAAAGCGGCCGACCGGTATTTTCTTGGTGATCTTTTCTTTTAATGCTTCCGGGAGCAGGCGTTTCATTCCTTCCGTATCTTCGATCGGCCCCGGCGCGATGCCGTTGACGCGGATGCCGTGGCGTCCCCATTCGACCGACAGGTTTCGCGTTATCGCATCAACGCCGGCCTTTGCTGCGGAAACGTGGATCTGCATTGGCGTCGCGAGGTAATGCAGCGTTGCCGAGATATTCAGGATCTGGCCTTTGGACTTTTTTAACTCTTCGAACGCCGCACGGCAAACATTGAACGTTCCTTTCGTGTCGATATCGACAACCGTACCGAAACCGTTGGCGGAAAGCTGATCGGCAGAGCAAAGAAAATTTCCGGCCGCCCCGTTCACCACAATATCTATCTGGCCGTAGCGCGAAATGGTTTCGGCAATTGCATTCTCGACCGCCGCATAATCGCGAACATCGGCCGCTATGGCGAAGCACTCGCCGCCATTGTCCTCGATCATCTTTTTCATCGACGCGAGGTTCTCTTCTTTTCGGCTCGTGATCGCAAGGCGCGCGCCGTGCTCGGCAAAGGCACGGGCCACCCCGCCCGTGATCCCGGTCCCGCCGCCTGTAACGAACGCAACTTTACCCTCTAAGATGTTATCTGCGAAAATATTATTCATATTGACTTCGGATTCTAGCACGGAATATCAACCGAAAATGAACGCAGATCAACACAGATATTTTCTTGGGGCGAATCCTCTCCGGCTGCTGTTTTTATCCGTTGTCATCTGCGGGAATCTGTGGCTGATCTCTTCCTGTTCATCAAAGCCAACGGATGTCCGTTCTGTGATCCCGTCAGATTCGCTCGTTTATCTCGAGACGAATGATCTGGGGAAAGCCGTTCGGGCCGTTACTGAAAACGAAGCATTCCGAAATGCAGCGAAAAAACAGCCCGATTTTTCGGCATTGAACGGCATTCACATAGGTGTTGCCGTGACCGGGTTCGAAACGAAGGAACAGCCTGTGACAGACGAGAATTCAGTATTGAATTTTCAACCGCGATTTGTCGCGGTCGCCGAAACAAACGCGTGGAATTATCAGGCAAATGCCTTTGCCGAGAACAAACTCGGCGAGTTCATCAACGAGATCTACGGCGGCGAGGTCGAACTTGAGACTTCACCGAAATATGATGGCAAGTATTACGTTTGGTCGGCTCAGGACGGCCGCAAGGCATATGGCCTCGTGATCGGCAGCCTGATCTTTTTCGGTAACGACGAATCGGCGATCGAGAAATGTATTGCGGTCCGCAAAGGCGAAGCGGAACCGATCTCAAAAAATACGAAATTACCGGTCGGCGAATTTCTTTCGTCCGGTTATGTCTCGCCCGACGGCGTCGCTCAGCTTGCGAATATCGTCGGTATTCAATTCGCTCTCGGTGCGGGCGAGGAAGAAGAGGTGCGTGGTTTCGTAGCACGCGTGCTGCCGGAGATACTTCGAAACTCCGTGAAAGAGATCACATGGACGGCCGCGAGATCCGACAAGGGAATCGAAGATAAATACATCATCGAACCCGACCCGGAATCTGCCAATGTCTTTGCCGAAACCCTGTCTCCGGCCGAAACGAACGTCAACGGCCTTTTGTCGTTCGTCCCTCCGGATGCTGTTTCGGTCACGCGTTACGATCTGAAAAATGCTCAAGTGGCGTGGCGAAG
>CAYTDJ010000145.1:0-6636 GCA_964436265.1 uncultured Chloracidobacterium sp.
TTCCGGTGTCGAATTTACGGCCTTTGACTCAAGATCCAGAAGTTCGTCGGTTATAAGCTCGTCAAAATATCTATCACGAGCTGCGGCGATCTCATTACGCTGTCCCAAATAGGCCTTCTGTCCGTCTTCCGAAAGATCGGCGGCCGTGTATGTCCTTACCTTGGATGTTGCGAGCACGTCGGTCAATTTCTGTGCTGAGACGACGTGGAGAAGCGTAATGAGAAGTAAAAAAAGAAGAAAAGATCTCATAAATCGATGTGTTTCAAGACAACTGCGATTCTAGCAAATTTCCATGTTTAGTCTGCATTATTTGGATGCAGAAAATCGCAGCTTGCGTGATCGCTGCTTAACTCGATCTGCTAGAATTGCCGCAAATGAAGAGATTGCCACGAGAGTTTTACCTGCGTGAAGACACGATCGAGGTCGCCAAAGATCTGCTCGGAAAGCTATTGGTCGTTCCCGATCAAGAGGGAAAACGTGTTTCAGGAATGATCGTGGAACTGGAGGCTTATCTGGGTGTCGAAGACAAAGCGGCACATAGTTTTGGCGGGCGTCGGACCGCGCGCAATGAGGTCACATTCGGCATCGGGGGCCATGCATACGTATTTTTCATTTACGGAATGTATTACCAGCTGAATTTCGTTACGGGCCCAGCCGACCATCCTCACGTTGTGCTGATCCGAGCCGTCGAACCGATCGAGGGTATCGGGCGTATGCGAGAACGGCGAGGTTCGATGAAGGACAAAAACCTTACATCGGGACCGGGGAAGCTTTGTATCGCATTTGGCATTGATCGCGCGCAGAACGGCGCTGACCTGACGGGAAACACGATTTGGGTCGAAGAACAACGGTCTTTCGTTGAAGACCAGATCGCCTCCGGCAAACGCATCGGCATCGATTATGCCGCCGAAGATGCTGAAAAGCCCTGGCGGTTCTGGGTCAGGGGAAATGAATTCGTGAGCCGGACTCCAAAATCTTAACGCTTATTCCACCAATAATAAAGAGGGATCCCGAACCCGAGCCCTCCGATCAGAGAAAGCACGACGAACCAGTACCATTTCACGGTGCCGATCGGATTTCTGGCAAAATAGACCGCCATTATCACGAGAACCAGGAACGCTTCGATGATAAAAGCGAGAGCGAGCCGGTTATTGATAACATCGCCAACACCGTGGAATTCTGTTAACAGCCAATAAATAAACAAGCCGTTTGGGACCAAAAGTCCAAATAGTGCGGCTAACAGTATGTACATCACAGATTCCTCCTATTTCGCGTGAACAGACATTTTCATTCCGAATTTCGGCCTAAGTGTGATCATCGGATTTAGCCCGATCTTCTGAGCGGGTTCCAGTTTTAGTTTCCATCGACGCGCTAACGTCGCGAGCAGCAAAATACCCTCGGTCCACGCAAAACTCTCGCCGATACACCGGCGGACCCCGGCGCCGAACGGAAAGTAAATGAACCGTTGTCCTGCCTCCTTTACACTTTGGGTTTCCCATCGTTCAGGAATGAAATCTTCCGGACGCTCCCAAAATCGGGGGTCATGATGGACCACAAATTGACTTGCCAGAACAAGCGAACCCTTAGGAATTCGATATCCGCCAAGTTCATGATCTTCGACGGCCAGGCGCCCGACCGTCCATGCCGGCGGAAACAAACGCATCGACTCTGCCAATACAAATTCGGTGTATTTCAAATTCGGCACATCGTCCAATGTCGGCAACCTCTCACCGAGAACTGAATCCAATTCGGCATGTAGTTTCGATTCGCTTTCAGGGTTTTGAGAAAGCAGCAGCCAGGTCCAGGTGAGCGCGTTTGCTGTCGTTTCATGTCCCGCGAGAAACAAAGTAAGTGCCTCATCTCGAACCTGCTCGTCTGTCATCAAGCTGGAGTCGTCTTCATCGCGTGCCGAAAGAAGCATCGAGAGCAGATCACCTTTATCTTCGCCGGAGCGTCTGCGTTCATCGATCATTCGAAAAATGATCGAATTGAACGTGTCGCGGGCTTTGTTGAATCGCCGCGTGTGCGGGATCGGCAGTTTCTGGAGCCATTCGGAAAACGGAAGCAGCAGAAAATTGAATAACTCGGTCACGGTGGTCATCGCTTTGCCAACATCGTCTGCATCGTCGTCGACGCTCGCGGAAAATAAGGTTGACGCCACGATCCGCAGGGTGAGCTGCATCATCTCTTTGTCAATATCCAGTACCGCTCCATCGGTCCAGCATCCTGACATCCTTTGAGCATGTTCGACCATTGAGCGTGAGTAATCGGCTATTCGATCCTTATGAAACGCAGGCTGGATCATCCGACGCTGACGTAGATGATACCGGCCTTCGCTAGTGAGCAGTCCTTCCCCAAGCAGGACTTTGGCACGCTGCAGGGCTCGGCCCTTTACAAACTTCTGGGCATTTACCACCAGCACGTCTCGAACAAGTTCGGGATGCGAGATCGAGTAACCGTGCTGAGGCCCCATTCGAAAGTACGCGACATCGCCAAGGGCTGCCTGTCGAGTCAGAAAACCGGTCGGGTCCTTCCGAAACGATCGGAAATGTCCTCCGATCAGATCGGGTTTCTGCGATGGCGGCAGATCTGCGTGAATTTCGGGTTTCATACGCTTGATAGTTCCAGATCAAGTCTGCGGCCGCGATCCATTTCCTTGATTTGGCGACGTTTCTGGATTTTAGACGAAACTGATAAATTAAGAGTTTATGACCGAAGCAAAAGTAAAGAAAGTGAAGCCGGATATCCGTGCGATCACTCGACTTGTGCCGCCAAGCGGAAACCTAGTTCAGGGACAGTCGGAACTTCCGATCGATCCGCAATTAGCTGCCGAGGCCGCTGCTATTATCGCCGCAAGCCAGAATCACTACGGCGGCAGCGAAGGCGACGCGAACCTGAGAAAAGCGGTCGCTGAGAAGATCAAGCGTTACAATAATATCGATGTCGATCCTGACGCACGTCCGTTCGAGGTAATGGTCACCAATGGCGGAACCGGCGCATTGATCGGTATCGCTCAGGCCTACCTAAGAGGGAAGTCGGCCTTGGTCTTTGAGCCGTATTATCCATATCACCGTCGCATACTTGAAGAATTTGGGGGTAAGACCGAATCTTTCGAACTTGACGAAGCGCTTGGTTTTGAAAAAGAAGCCCTGCTCGCTCGCTGTAAAGAACTAAAGGACCGCAGCGAGTTTCCATTAAAGGCGATCATAGTTTGCTCGCCGGCAAATCCGACGGGAAAGGTGCTTGCCCAGACCGAACTCGAAGCGATCGCGGATGTTGCGAAAGATCTTGACCTTTTGGTCATTTCCGATGAGGTTTACGAACACTACGTTACCGGCGAAAATCCGCATACACCGATCGCGAGTTTGCCCGATATGCGCGAGCGAACGATCACTGTAAATTCATTTTCGAAATCGTGGAACATTTCGGGTTGGCGGCTCGGATACGCATACGGAAAGGGCGAACTGATCGCTCCGATCAATAACGCTGCGAATGTCATCTATGTCTGTCCCGCGACCCCGCTTCAGGCTGCACTTTCGCGGGTATTGATGGCAAACGATAATTACTACACGGAGCTTCGTGACAAGTTTGACGGAAAGCGTCAGCGGTTTTCCGAAGGCATACGCGACCTTGGTTTCGACATCTATGATTCGGGCTCTGCGTTCTATCTTTGGGCAAGGATCCCAGAGAGGTTCAGCGATGCTATCGCCTTTAACGAAATGCTGATGCGAGATGCGGGTGTGGGTATGACTCCGGGAAGCGCCTTTGCCGATTCGGATGCATGGGATGCACACGTTCGAATTTGCATCGCACGTGAAGATCACATTCTCGATGGAGCCTTGGAAAAACTCACCGGTGTCTTGAAATAGGAAGGAATTATGAAACGAATCGCTGCCGCGTTACTGCTCTTTTGCTTTCTCCTGAATGTTCCTGCATTTCTTGCCGACGACGGCATGTGGACGTTCGACAATCTGCCGCTGAAACAGTGGAAGGAGCGTTACGGCTTTGAGCCGTCACAGGCCTGGATCGATAAGGTTCGATTGGCATCGCCAAAGGTGAACAACGCATCGGCAGGATTCGTTTCACCATACGGACTGATCGCAACCAATCATCACGTTGCGGCGGGTTACATCGAGCGTCTTTCAAGCAAGGAACGCGATCTACTCAAGACGGGTTTCTACGCAAAGACCCAAGCCGAAGAACTAAAGATCCCTGATGCGAGCGCGTCGGTCCTTTTCTCATACGACAACGTCTCGGACCGCGTGCTGAACGCGGCGAAAAGCGGTGCCAATGATGCCGAGATGGCCGCAAAACGGTCATCAGAGATCGCTGCGATCGAAAAGGATTGCCCGGCCGGACTCCGTTGTGAGGTCATTTCGTTTTACAGCGGCGGCGAATACTGGCTTTATCGTTTCAAACGCTACACCGATATTCGTTTGGTGATGGCTCCGGAAGAACAGGCAGCTTTCTTCGGCGGCGACTACGATAACTTTACGTTTCCGAGGCATGACCTGGACTTCACGTTCCTGCGTGCGTACGAAAACGACAAACCTGCCGAAACGCCGAATTATTTCAAATGGTCTGAAACCGGGGCCGCAGATGGCGAGTTCATTGTCGTGTCCGGTTATCCTGGTTCCACTGCTCGTTTGTTGACCGTAGCTCAGCTGGCTTATCAGCGTGACATTGGAAATCCGCTGCAGGAAAAGGTTTGGAAGACTCGGCGAAAAGCTCTTGAAAACTACGCAAAGCTAGGTGCCGAGCAGCAACGGCAGGCGAATCCCGGGATGCGTTCGTTCGCTAACTCGCTGAAACGGCTTGCGGGTCAGCAGGAAGGTCTGTTGAACCCCCGTAACTTTGCTAAAAAAGAAGCTGAAGAGAAAGACCTTCGAAGCAAACTCGCTCAAAAGCCGGAACTTGATAGGCAATACGCTCCGGCTTGGGAGAATATCGCCACCGCGTACAAGCAGCTGCCTGGGATGGCAAACCGTTTGGCATTTTCAAATATCGGTGCTTCGCGTTTAGCGACAATAGCTCAGCAGATCGTTACCTATCATGTAGAAACGGCGAAACCGAACGACAAGCGCTATCCGGAATTTCGAGACAACCGACTGGAAGCTTTCAAGTCTTCGCTGCTATCGCCTGCTCCGATCTACGCCGAGATGGAGGAAGCGGCACTGACGGATTGGCTGACCGAGGGACGCAAGGTGCTTGGCCCGAGCGACCCGTTCATCAAGGCCGCACTTGGCGATGCAGAGCCGTCAGAGGTTGTCCGTCGGGCGATCCGTGAGACCAAGTTGACTGATCCGGCCGCACGTAAGGCCTTGATCGATGGCCCTGCATCGGCTGTCGCGTCATCGACCGATCCGATGATCACTCTGGCCCGACGCGTTGAGCCGATCATTCGCGAACTTCGTGAATGGAACGAAAAGACTATTCTCAACGTCGAGGCAGCAAACGGAACAAAGATCGCTCAGGCGCGTTTTGCCGTTTACGGCAAGACGATGCCGCCGGACGCTAATTCTCAGTTGCGTATTGAATACGGCATTGTTAAGGGTTATGACGAAGACACCACGCTTGTCCCGTACAAGACGACGTTCTTTGGCCTTTACGACCGTGCATTTAGCTTTGGTGAAAAGGACCCTTTCCACTTACCTCAAAGCATCAAAGATGCCCGTACCAAGGTCGACCTTTCGACCCCGCTTAATTTTGTCTATACGGCGGATACGATCGGAGGTAATTCAGGTTCGCCGGTAATAAATCGTAACGGCGAGATCGTTGGGCTTAATTTTGACAGCAATCTTCAGAAACTTTCCAATAGGTATTGGTATATCGACGAAGAAGAAGGCTCGCGCGCCGTCGGTGTTCATACGGCGGGAATTCTTGAGGCATTGAGAAAGATCTACAATGCCGACGGTCTTGCGAAGGAGTTGACCGGAAAGTAAGAGAAGCAAAACGAATGGCGGTACTCAGAGCAACCCCGTGTTTTTGCTTTGAGACCGCCATTTCGCTTCTCGGAGGACTCCCGGATCGTTTGATACTGCCCAAGCTCGTATTCCGGTTGTCTTCCGTTTTACCGAAGAGTTCCTGACCTGATATCGATCTCTGTTACCTTCTGCTCGATCGTCCTTGCTCTCCCTCGTGTGTCGTTCATCGGAGTCTCGAACAGCCGGACATTTCCCTTTATCAGATCTAGCAACTCTCCGGTCCAACGGAACTTATGTATTCTTCTTAGCCGGCGTGTTCTTCATCGGCGTCGTTTCCTTTGCCGGCTTTCTGTGATGTCGGCGTTTCTTCTTGCTCTTGGTCGTCTTGGCGGCAGTCTTAGTCTTGGCCTTAGATACCGCAGAAACCTTCGCTTTCGAGATGCGTTTTGCCGGAACCTTCGCGGACGCAAACGCGCTTGCAGAAGTGAGGGCCATTACGCAGGCCAGTAGTAATGAAAATATTCCCAACTTTCCAATGTATTTATTGACGAGTGTCATTTCTATAGTTCTCCTTTTCCCTTTTTCGCTCGCATTTGTCGCGAGTTCGATACCAGAATAAGAGATCGAAGATAAACAGAAGATTAACTCTCAAAAATAACTGAAAAAATATTTTCACCGTTTGCGGACCGGGAAAATGAAAGTGTCGCGCCGT
>CAYTDJ010000146.1:0-6631 GCA_964436265.1 uncultured Chloracidobacterium sp.
CCGGAGCCTGCGTCTTCGAACAAAATAAGACCATGCGCTTTCGCCAGCTTTGCAAGTTCGCACAGTTTGGGCGTTTCAGTGAACCCGATCACGCGATAGTTCGAGGGGTGAACGCGCAGTATCATCCCCGATTGGCTTCCGATCGCATTTTCGTAATCGCGCAGCTTTGTACGATTAGTTGTGCCTACCTCGCGAAGGATCGCTCCCGAACGTGAAAGCACGTCAGGCACGCGAAAGTCTCCGCCGATCTCCACCAGTTCTCCTCTGGAAATAATTACTTCCTTTCCGGTTCCGAAAGCCGTAAGCACAAAAAAGGCAGCGGCCGCGCAGTTATTGACGATGATCGCCGCTTCGGCTCCGGTCAGTTCGCATATAAGGCGCTCTGCCCGGTCACCGCGTTTACCACGTTTTCCGGTCTCGATATCCAATTCGACCGTGCAATAATGTGAAGCCTCGTTCAAAAGTGCAAGCTTCGCGTTTTCCGAAAGGGGCGACCGTCCCAGATTAGTATGGATAATAACGCCGGTCGCGTTTATCACATGACGTACGCCGCTACGCAACTCCTCTCGCAGGTCATCCGCCATCCTCGACTCGACTAATCGAGCGATTGGTCCCCGGTCGGTGTCACTATCGCGTTCTTCCTCAGACAAGATCGAGCTTCGCAATTCTTTGACTGCCTTTCTTGCAAGAGAGACCGCAAACGCGCGGCCCGCCTTTGCCGCGATCGTCTTGCCGGTCGGGGTCTGAAGTAGTTCATCGATCGACGGCAGGTCTTTCAGACGGATGCTTGGATCGGATCCTTCGGCTTTTGCCATAGAACGATTCTACAAATTTTTTGACCCAAATGTGGAAGTTGTAAGGAATTGTTAATTTATTCTTATAGGCATTATTGCCGCTTCCAAACCGCACGTCCTTCAATTCAAACAAATGGCACTAAACAATAATCTCTACCGACAGACCCCATCGCGTCTTGAACAAACCGTAGCCGTCGATCAGCAACTCTCAAAATTGGAAGACGACATACGAAAGCTAAAGATCGATTTCGACATTTACTTTAACGGTTCGGCAAAACGCCCTCCCCTCGAAGCACGCGCCAGACTGGAATCCCAGATCAAGCGAATGTCCGACAATCGTAATCTCTCGTTCGCTCAAAGATATCAGCTGAATACCTTGGTCGCGAGATTTACATCGTATCGCGAACTGTGGCGGCGAAGCCTTAAAGCAAAAGGTGAGGAACTTACATAGTTTCCAATAATGTGAAAAGCGGATCCCGATAACGAGATCCGCTTTCTTATTCCCGTTTAGCCAGAGTGGGCCCGACGGTCTAGTCCTCTACGCAGTCGCAAATGCCACCTTGGTGACGTTCTCCGCCTGCGGCCCCTTGGGCCCATTAGTGACTTCGAATTCGACCTCCTGACCCTGAATCAATGTCTTGTACCCGTCCCCGGTGATTGCACTATAGTGCACGAATATGTCTTGATTTCCGGGCTGTTCGATAAATCCGTAGCCCTTGGCGTTGTTAAACCATTTGACCAATCCTACTGTCTTGGACATTTTTCCTGTTTCCTCCAGCAAACTACAAAAAATAGAAAATTTGTTTTCGTCAATTTTCTCCTTGGTATCTGACAATCTACCCAAGCAAATGCAAGCCTGATGACCTGCAACTGTGTTGGGATACTTGCCGGAAACAAAGGTTTCCTAACAAACAGCAAATCTTAAACTGCAAGATCTTTGTGGGTTATATTGTGTGTGTTTGGCGATTGACGAAGTGAATTTACTGTTAATTAACAGCGCTGTCAAGCACTTTTTTTCTTATTTGAACAAAATGAATGAAAAAAGGCGCGATATGACCCTAAATGTTCTAAATGCGGATGTTCTCGGCGGTTTTGCTGCCGCTTTGAGAGGAGTTGTGAGGTCGTCCAAGATCGGCGGATTCTGATAGACTACATCCATGTCATCCGGTTACGGAACGGGAGAACCGCTCTCTTATAATAAGTATCTGAAAGTCCCGGAACTCATTCACCTTCAGGAGACATTGTCCGAACCTGAAAGCCATGATGAGCTTCTTTTCATCATCATTCACCAAACATACGAACTGTGGTTCAAGCAGATCCTACATGAGATCGACGCGACCATCGGCTGGTTGGGCGAAGGTCGAATGTTTCGCGCAAATCATAGCTTGAAGGCCGTGATCGGTATCGAGAAGATACTTGTATCGCAGATACACATTCTCGAATCGATGGCACAGATCGGATTTCTTGAATTTCGCGATCGATTGAACCCCGCAAGCGGTTTTCAGTCGATGCAGTTTCGTGAATTGGAATTTGCATCAGGCGCAAAAGACGAACGGATACTGAACTCGTTCAAGAATGACGAGTTCGCATTCGAACGACTCACCGCCCGTTATGGTTCAGAAAGCCTCGCAGACGCATTTTGGAAATTGGTTGGCAATAACGGACTATCGTCAGAGACAAATGATGAAAAGGTAAATGCAATTGTCGAGATACTTACACATCCCGAAACATACCCCGATCTGTTCAATATGCAGGACCTGCTCATCGAACACGACGAGAACATCTCGCTGTGGCGATATCATCACGTTCTGATGGTCGAGCGCATGCTCGGAATGAAACGTGGCACGGGCGGCTCGGAGGGCGTCGGCTATCTAATGACGACAATTACCAAACGATTTTTCCCGGAGATCTGGGAAGCACGCACGCATCTGAGTATTGATAAGCTGAAAAAATGAAGATCAAGGCCGCGTTCACCCTACTGCTCCTGTCATTGCTTTCGCTGCAGTCGTTCGCTCAATCGTCGGAGACCGTTCGCGTCACGTTCCTGCACGTTAATGACACTTACCAATTCACGCCCGCGGATGGCGGAAAACGCGGCGGGCTGGCACGCGTGTTGACCATAAAGAAGCAGGTCCTGGCAGATAACCCGAACACGCTGATGACGCTCGGCGGAGACACGGTCTCGCCTTCGGTCGAAACGCGTACGTACAAAGGCGCTCAGATGATCGACGCGTGGAACGCCGTCGGGCTCGATTACGCTGTGTTTGGCAATCACGAGTTTGATATCAAGACCGCCGAACTTCTGGACCGCATCAAGGAATCGAAATTCTCCTGGCTTGGTGCAAACGTGATCGATTCGAAGACCGGGAAGACTTTTGCAGGCACGCCTCAGTTCGTCGTTCGTTCGATCGGCGGTGTGCAGATCGGGATCATTGGCCTCGTTTTGCCCGAGACGAAGGAGACCTCGTCGATGGAAGCGAGCCTTAATGTTGCCGATTTTTGCGAGACAGCCAAGAAACTGGTGCCCGAGATGCGCTCTCTTGGGGTAAATGTGGTTGTAGGATTGACGCATCTGTTCATGGCGCAAGATAAAAAGCTCGCAGGCTGCGCTGACTTTGACCTGATCCTTGGGGGCCACGAACACACTCTTTTGCAGTCGTCTGCTAACGGCACGCCTATCTTCAAAATGACCGCGGACGCACGCGAGGTTGGCAGGTTTGATCTGTATATCGACAAAAAGACCGGAAAGCTGACAAGCATGGATTGGCAGATCATACCGGTGACCGATCAGGTAGCGGACGATCCCGAATTTGCTCCTGTCATCGCGAAGTATAAGGACCTCCTAGACAAACTCGCCGTAAAGGTAGGAGCCACATCGGTCCAGCTTGATGCTCTTTCTTATTCTTCACGTACGAAAGAAACGAACATCGGTAATTTCATTGCAGACTCGTACCGCGATGCGGTCGGGGCAGACATCGGCTTCGTCAACGGTGGATCGATCCGCGCCGACCTCACCTACAATCCGGGACCGCTCACGATGCGCGACGTGCTGTCGATACTGCCGTTCAATAATCCGATCGTAAAAGTAGAAGTAACGGGAAAAACGCTAATGGAGATCCTCGAGCACGGCGTCGCCCGCAGCCGTGAGGATAATGAACCGGGCCGCTTTCCCCAGGTCTCGGGATTGAGGTTCACTTTCGACGCAAGTAAGCTTCCCGGCCAGCGAATAACACAGGCAAGCGTCGCCGGCAAACCCGTCGACACAAAGAGTGTTTACACTATCGCCACGTCCGACTTCCTCGTTTCCCGCGGCGGCGACGGCTATACGATGTTCAAGGACGCGAAGATCTTGTTAGCGGCCGACAAGGCCCCAAAGGATTCAGAAGTTTTTGAAAAAGCGATCCGCAACGCTCCGAATTCAACGATCGGGCCGAGCGTAGATGGGCGGATCAAGAGACTCAACTGACCGCGCTACTTGCTTTCGTTGCCTAATCTATCGATCGCCTTCACCAATATGCGGTCGATGTTCCTGTTGACCGACAAAGCGATCGTCGTTTCACTCGCGGGTTGGATCGAATAGCCCCAGCCGTCGTTATCCTTAGCGTAAACCACATACCAAAACGCGCCTGAAACCTTCGGCCAAGTTGCACGAACGTACTCTGCATCGCGCCTGATCGTCACCTTTGGCGTACGCAACCGCTTCGACTTCATCCAGGGCGATGGGGGGATGATCGCATCGCGCTTATAAACGGCATCGCGCAGTTTTGCCTGAATGCCGCCCAGGTCGTTTCGCAGAGATTTGAAGCTGAAATGTATGCCTCCTGAAGTGAGTGGATCTTGCCGCGTCACGCCTATCTGCGAGGCGATCATCTCCGCGTTAAATTCCGGCTTTGACCCGATGCGATATGTCGCGACGCCCGGCCAGATGTGTCGGCGTTTCGTATTCTGCTCCTTCCACCAATCGAGCAGAACGGGAAAACTTAGGCCCGGCCGGCCGGTTTCCCAATAGAGCTGCGGTGCGAGGTAATCGACCGTGCCGTCCTGCAGCCATTTCCGCGAATCGGCGTAGAGCTCTGCGTAGGCATTGAAACCTTTGATGTCGCGTTCCGGTATCGGCTGCCATATGCCAAATGGCGATATGCCGTACATTACGTGCGGCTTGATGCGTTTCACCTCGCGGCCGACCGCTGCGATGAATTTGTTCACGTGCGACCGCCGCCAATCGCCGCGGTCCATGTTTCCGCCGCCTGCTTTATACTTCTCCCAGTTTGCGGCGTCGGGGAAATCGATGTTGTTCCCTTTCTCGTCTTTCTCAGCATACGGATAGAAATAATCGTCGAAATGCACGCCGTCAACGTCATATCTGCGAACGACGTCTCTGATAACACTCAGGCTGTATTTTTGAGCCTCTGGCTCGGTCGGGTCGAGCCACATATATCGGCCATATTGACGAACGATCGCTGGCTTTCGTTTAGACACGTGACCGTCCGACATCGTCTTTGCCGACGGGTGATATGCACGATACGGATTGAACCAGGCGTGAACAAGAATGCCCCGCTTATGCGCCTCAACTACGATGAACTCCAACGGGTCGAACGCCTGCGGCCTGCCCATCTGCCCGGTGAGGAATTCAGACCAAGGCTCTATTTTCGAAGCATAGACCGCATCCGCCGCGGGCCGAACCTGAAAGATCACTGCATTCAATCTGAGATTCTTTGCAAGATCGAGCGCTGCTATTAGTTCGGCCTTTTGTTCCTCGACTGTCAAAGTCCGCTTTGTTGGAAAATCTATGTTATCGACTGTCGCTATCCACGCAGCGCGAAACTCCCGTTCCACCTTTGGCAAAGGTTGAGCGGCCAAAACAAAAGTGAGGAACAAAATGGCGGCGACTACTCTCATACAAATTCCGCGAAAACCTCGTTGGAGAATAACATCCCTTTTCGCGTCAGCCTTAACCGGCCATCAGCGACTTCGACCAACCCGTTCTCTGAAAGCCCAGCGATCCCCTCGCGCAGATCGACCCCAAACCGGGCCTTATGTTCCGCAATATCGACACCCTGGTTTAACCGCAAACCGAGGAAGACGGATTCCGAAGCCGCGTCGATGCGCTCGCGGAAAACCTCGGCCCCGGCGAAGTTTTCGATCCGCTCGACATATTTTGCTGTGTCACGCTCGTTGGCGTAGCGCTCAAAACCGTCAAAGGAATGGGCGGAGACGCCGAAACCGAAGACCGGTTCCAGCCGCCAATATTTCGTGTTGTGGCGCGATTCGAATCCGGGTTTCGCAAAGTTTGAGATCTCGTATTGGTGATATCCGGCCGACGCGAGGGTATCTATCATCGCCTCGTACATCTCAGCCGCAAGTTCATCATCCGGCATCTGCCGCCTCCCAGACCGCAGCTGTTCCGCGAGCGGCGTGCCCTCGTGGATCTCAAGCAGATAGAGCGAAAGATGCTCTGGCTCCATCGAGACCGCCTCGTCCAGGTTACGCCGCCAATCCTCGATCGTCTGACCTGGCAGCCCGGCGATCAGATCGAAACTGACGTTTGTAAAACCTGCATCACGCAGCAACCGAAATGTTTGACGCGCATCGTTCGCGTCGTGCCCGCGGGCGAGCAATTTCAGATCGCGATCGTTGAAGGTCTGAACTCCAAAACTCGCGCGATTTACGCCGATCTCCCGGTACGCGGCGAGTGTCTTCGCTGTAACCGTCGCCGGGTTCATTTCCATCGTGATCTCGGTATCTTCAGCCACCGCGAACACAGAGTTCACTGAGTAAATTATGTTTTCGACCTGCTCAGGTTCAAGCAGCGACGGCGTGCCTCCGCCAAAATAGAT
>CAYTDJ010000147.1:0-6618 GCA_964436265.1 uncultured Chloracidobacterium sp.
CTACGAAATAGCGCAGTTCGACGATCCGAACCTGCTGCTCGTCGATCTTTGCAAGCAGATCGAGCGCCTGATCGAGCGCGATCAGGTCAAGATCTTGTTCGGGCGTTGCCGGATCTGCACTTGTCAGCGATATTCGCAGGCCGTCTCGCTTCTTGCTTTGCTTGCTCCGCGCGTGATCGACCAGGATATTCCGCATGATCTTCGCGGCAAAGGCAAAAAACTGATTTCTTCCTTCCCAATGCGGGTCAGGCTGGTTGACGAGCTTTATATAAGCTTCATGGATGAGGTCGGTCGTTTGAAGACTGTGCCCGGGGCGTTCGCGGCGAAGGCGAACGTGCGCCTGGCGATGGAGTTCGTCATAGACGAGCGGCATCAGTTTGTCGATCGCTTGCCGGTCCCCTTTACTCCATTCCTTCAGGAGCGTCGTTATTCTGTGGGCTTCATCCATTGTCCCACCCGCAAATAAGAATGTATCCGCCGAATTATACAGCGAAAACTCAGATGCTTCGACCTTTTTTGTCGCTCTCGATCTTCTTGAGACGGTTTTCCGAAGAATTACGCTCTACCAGTTGCAAACATCATGGAGGAAAGAAAAGGATGACGAAGAACGAACATTCAGGATCGAGGCGTCGATTCCTCGGGGCACTGGCAAGCGGAGCGGCTGTTGCTCCCATACTGTTGACCAGCGGCGCCGCGCGGGCTGCGACCGCTCCGCCCTTCGAGGTCCGCCTTGCGCCGAAGTATTACCCAAAGCCCAATTACGTTGCCGAGATCGACCTCGCCGGCAAAGTCGCTCTCATCACCGGAGCCTCTCGGGGCATCGGTCTGGCCGTGGGGTTAGCTCTGCAGGCAATCGGTGTGCAGGTGATCGGAACATCGCGAACGCCCGCGGTGTATCCAGGACACCCGTTTCCACTATTAGGATTGGATCTCGCAAATCCAGAATCTATCCAGGGATTTGCGGCTGCGTTAATGGCCCGACCCGAAGTGCAAGGCGCGGGCGGCATAGACATTCTCGTTAACAATGCCGGACGGGCGGCCGTGGGCGGAGTGATCCCTGTTGATCCAAACTTGTATTTTGCGGGGATCCAAACCGGACTTGCCACTCTCTACGGCGGGCACGTAGCCGTGACCAGCGCATTGCTTCCGGCTTTGGCTGCGCGATCGGCCGGCGGCTATGCACGGATCTTGTTTACCGCGTCGTTCCAGGCCTATATCGACGGCGGAGGCGATCTTGGCTTGACCTACGGACACACCTACACATCGAGCAAGCGAGCACTGCTCGCCTATGCCAACTCATTGCGAAGAATAATTGAGGCGTCCGGTTCATCGATAAAGGTCTCCACGCTAAATCCGCTGTGGATCAACACCGACATTGCCTCAGGCACGCGGCCGATCTTTCTACAGCCGGTGGACCCCAACGGCAATGCTTCGGGCGATCCGAACTTTCAAACGCTGCTCGACGCATTTCGAGCGCTTGTCGCCAATGGCCTTCCGGCTTCGTTTGCGGCGCAGGCATACGTACAGCTGCTTACGGCTGCGAATCCCGAACCAAATGTTCTTATCGGTTCGGGCGTCCAGCCATACGCGTCACAAGGCGGAACCGAAACAGCACTCGCGATACTTAAAGCCGAGATGCAGCGATCGGCAGTGCCTTGGGTAGCAGGCCCCCAACGGGCCTAGATCATTGAGGACCAAATTAGGAGGAAAAATGAAAAACGCACCTACAATCAAACGACACTTTTTGCTGTTCCTGGCGGTCATAACGACACTTGTTTTCACGGCAGCTGTAGCGAACGCTCAATCGCCGATAGTTAACTTCGTTCACGCGGGCGGATCGGATATCGAAGATCCGCGGATACCCGGCAGCGGTCCCGGTTTTGACAAGAACTATTCACTGCTCGCCATGAAGTTTGCGGACGGGACCGCTACAGGAAAGCTCGTAGATCGTTATGCGGGCGGCGGCGGCTTGGGCCTAAAGGCCAATATCGACTGCGTTCACGTGGTCGGGAACACAGCCTGGGTTTCCGGCATCATCACGCAGGGTGCTTTTCCCGATGAGGACGGAAATCCTGTAAGCATTGTCGGCTGGTACGTCCGCACGCGCGTTCAGGACAACGGGAACAACAACGATCCCGCTAACCCAGACCACGTCGCCTTTACCCAATTTCGCTCATCGGCACCATTCGTCTGCTCAAATATGTTCACCTCCACCTTCTGGGATATGCCCGGCGGACAGGTAATCGTGAGGTAGCAGAAACATCCCTTGTACGCATCAAGACGCGGGCAAACGTCCCGCGTCTTTTGCTTTCACAGAAATAAACGGCCGCGTTTGCTTGACCTACTATCTGGTGCCGGCCGAACCGGCCGATTCCCGCCGTCATGATCAGGCTGATGCGGAGATTAGTTGACCGCGTCGCTCACAACGGCTGGCTTTCGCTCTCGGATCACCTTGAACCAGCTCACAGCAAACAGAATTCCTAGCAGGAGATCGATCGCGGCTCCGAATATGATCATCCCGGCGAGGCGGCCTTGAGCCAGCAGGAACGCGGCAGCGATAACGAAGCTGAACTTTTCGACCAGCGACGGCAATATCAGCGGCCTGTATTTTTGCGGGTCAGTGGAAATGATGATGAACACCAACTGAAACGCGATGGCCACGCCGACAAAACCGTAAAAATATTCCGGATGCGTGATCGCCGGCGGGTTGTCAATTCCGATCTGGTTTTCCATGAAATACTGCGGAACCAGAGCCAACAACCCGTAAACACCCGCGATCAAGAATGTGTATCGTGCGAATTTCATAACGTCACCATAATATACGCGAAATCGGTCGCAATATTGTTTACTTTCAGGTTTCGAAGTCGGCCCGTTCGGTGGTATAAATTCCGCTCATATGCGGAATCTAACTATTGCGATCGCGCTTATACTGCTGGTCGCGGTCGAAGCTTATTCTCAAAAGATCAAGCCGGAACCGTGTGAGGTTCCGGGCACCGAACCCGGCAAGACGGCCAAGGTTCTATGCGGAAGTTTTGAGGTCTATGAAGACCGGGTCGCGAAAACCGGCCGAAAGATCAAGCTGTTGATACACGTTTATCCCGCAACGGGTGCGAAAAAAGAGCCGGATCCGATGTTCTATATTCCCGGCGGGCCCGGTTCGTCCGCTACGGAAGACGCACCTTACGTCGCAGAAGAACTCGCGAAGATACGCGAGAACCGTGACCTCGTATTTGTCGATCAGCGCGGCACCGGCGGGTCGAACCCGCTTGTTTGTGACTTATTTTCGCGCGATGACGTGCAGAGTTATCTTGGCCATTGGAGTCCGCTGGATCAGACTCGCCGATGCCGACAAGAATTAGAAAAGAAGGCCGATCTCAGACTCTACGTCACGACGATCGCGATGGACGACCTCGACGATGTACGTGCTGCGCTCGGCTATACAAAGATCAACTTACTTGGCGCCTCTTACGGAACAAGGGCCGTGCAGACGTATATCAAACGCCATGGAGAGAACGTTCGTGCGGCGATACTTCACGGGGTTTCGCCGACCGGTCAATTCATGCCGCGCGATTTTCCCCAGCATACCGAACGCGCTTTGAACGGGGTGATAGATGAATGCAATTCTGACAGAGCATGCCGTGCCGCTTTTCCTAATGTTCGGGCCGACGAGAAAGCCGTGCTCGCGAAATTGAAGAGCGGGCCTGTCGAGGCAGATGTTCGTATACCGCCGGATCGAAGCAAGCCGACGCGTGTTCGTCTGTCTCGCGACCTTGCGGGCGAAGCCGTGCGTTATATGCTCTACAATCCCGGAGCCGCAAGTCGGATACCGCTCGTGTTCAGCGAGGCGGCAAAAGGGAACTTTGCACCGCTCGCCGAAGCAGCCATTTTCTATCGGCAGAATATCGTCGCGACCGGAGCTACCGGACTCTACCTTTCGATAACCTGTGCCGAAGATCTTCCCTTTGCAGGTTTGAGCAACCCCGAAAAACAAAAAGCAGACGACGAGACCTTTCTCGGGGATTACCGCTTTCGACAGCAGCGCGAAGCATGTGGAGAATGGCCGCGTGCGGCCGTAGAAAAGGGCTATTCGGAATTAGTACATTCTAACGTTCCGGTGCTTATCATGACCGGTCAATGGGATCCTGTGACGCCGCCGCTGTACGGCGACCTCGTCGCCAAGGGCCTTTCCAACAGCGTTCACGTCGTCGTTCCGTCCGGCGGCCACGGATTCGGCGGGCTTACCGGTACGGACTGCATCACAAACCTCACCACAACATTCATACGCACGGCAGATCCGAGAGGGTTGGAAACAAGTTGCGTCGGTTCGATCCGTCGCGATGGATTTGTTCTGAAACTGCCGGACGATAACAGATAGTACCGAACAGTTCCCTTTAGGATGGATCAAAACGCAAAAATGCGCCGTCTTTTTCACTAATGAAGGCGGCGCATCGTGTTGCTGGTACTAAACGTCAAGATTCTTCACGTCGAGAGCGTTGTCTTCGATGAACTTGCGGCGAGGTTCGACCTGGTCGCCCATCAAGATGGTGAACAACCCCTCGGTCTCGATAGCGTCCTCGACCCGTACCTGTAACAGGGTTCGTTTTTCGGGGTCCATCGTCGTTTCCCAGAGCTGTTCCGGGTTCATCTCACCCAGACCCTTATATCGCTGAAGGGTAAGATCTTTCTTTGCCAGGCTGGTGACTTTGTCCAGCACCTCAGAACGGGTTTTCAGCGTAATGCTGTTTCCGTTTTCGCCCAAAACATAAGGACCGGGAAAATCGGTCTCAAGGCTGCGTGCAAGCTCGACAGATTTTTGAAATTCGACATAGTCTGCGAGGTTCCTATCAAATATCACTTTTTGTCCGCTCGGCATAGTGACCTCGATCTCCGAAACGCTGTGTTCGAGATCGGGGATGAGTTCGGCCTCATATCCGGCGTCGCGAAGTTTTACTACGACCTCGCCGATGATCTCGTCTTGCGAAAATGCCTTTTTCAGCTTGACGTTATGCCGTTCGAGCAGACCGTTCTTTCCGGAGAAAGCTTCGATGATCACATCGAGAAGTTCGCGGTGATTCCCGAGACGACGGGCGAATTTTGAAGTATATTTTTCAAACTCCATTATCTGCTCGAGCATCTTGGAAAGTTCCCGTCCCTCGACCGTGCGGCCGTTTGCCTGCACCTTTAGATCGTCGGTGCCCTGACGCATCAGGTAACGGAACATCGCCTTTTCATCCTTGATGTACTCTTCCTTACGTCCGCGTTTGACCTTGTATAGCGGCGGCTGGGCGATGTAAACATAGCCGTTCTCGATAAGCTGCGGCATCTGGCGATAAAAGAAAGTGAGCAGCAGCGTGCGAATGTGGCTGCCGTCCACGTCGGCGTCCGTCATCAAGCAGATCTTGTGGTAACGCAGCTTGTTAGAGTCAAAATCGTCTTTGCCGATGCCTGTACCCAAGGCGGTTATCAGCGCCTTGATCTCGCCGTGGCCGAGCATCTTGTCAAAACGCGCCTTTTCCACGTTCAGGATCTTGCCCTTTAGCGGAAGAACAGCCTGATTCTTTCGGTCGCGGCCCTGTTTTGCCGAACCGCCTGCGGAGTCTCCCTCTACGATATAGATCTCAGATTTCGCCGGATCTTTTTCCTGACAATCTGCCAGCTTTCCGGGCAATCCCGAACCGGTCATCGCACTCTTGCGGACTATCTCGCGTGCCTTACGGGCCGCTTCACGTGCCCGTGCGGCGTCGACCGCCTTGCCGACGATCTTTTTCGCCACGGCAGGATTCTGTTCGAAAAATTCACCAAGCTTCTCGTTTAGGAACGACTCGACCGGGCCTTTTACGGGCGAGTTCAATTTGCCTTTTGTTTGACCCTCGAACTGCGGCTGCGGGATCTTTACCGAGATCACCGCGACCAGTCCCTCGCGAACGTCGTCGCCCGAAAGCACGACCTTCGCGTTCTTCGTCATGCCGCTCGTTTCGGCGTAGTTGTTGATCGTTCGCGTGATCGCACCACGAAATCCCGAAAGGTGTGTGCCGCCATCTACGGTATTGATGTTGTTCGCAAACGAAAAGATCTTTTCGTCGTAACTGTCGTTGTACTGCATCGAGACCTCGATCGAAAGCTCGTCGTCGATCTGCTCGAAATAAAGCGGTTCGTCGTGCAGAGGGCTCTTGTTCCTGTTCAGATGCTTGACGAATTCGGCAATTCCGCCTTTGTAAAAGAATTCGTGCGATTTTTCGTCCTCTTCGCGTTCGTCTTTGATAAAGATACGGATACCTTTGTTCAAGAAGGCCTTTTCGCGCAGACGCTCTGACAGCTTGTCAAAGCTGTAAACGGTCGTTTCAAAGATCTCGGGGTCGGGCTTAAAGGTGATCTTGGTACCACGCTTAGACGTCGTTCCCGTTTCTTTCAGCGGTGCGACCGGGATACCCACTTGAAATTCCATTTCATGCGTCTTTCCGTCGCGCCAGATCTCTAGTTTGAGCCATTCGGACAGGAAGTTGACACAGGAAACGCCTACTCCGTGGAGGCCGCCGGACACCTTGTACGAATTCGAGTCGAATTTACCGCCCGCGTGCAGCACGGTCATCACGACCTCTGCGGCCGAGCGGCCTTCCT
>CAYTDJ010000148.1:0-6615 GCA_964436265.1 uncultured Chloracidobacterium sp.
TCGAAGACGCCCTTTTCGACCTCGTTCCGCTCGAACTGCATGAAGACGAGGTTCCAGATCTCCATCGTCGTGTCGCCGTGTCCGTTGACGTACTTCGGATGGTTCTCTTCCGGATCGTCCGGCGAGTCGCCCATATAGTAATGAATCTCCGAACACGGTCCGCACGGCCCGGTATCGCCCATTTGCCAGAAATTGTCCTTGCGCCCGAATCCGAGAACGCGTTCGGGCTTAGCACCCGCTTTGATCCACAATTCACGTGCTTCATCGTCGGGCCCGACCTCGTCATCGCCTTCGAAAACTGAAAACCAAAGTCGTTCGGGATCGAGCTTGAACTCGTTCACTAATAAGTCCCAGGCATACTTGATCGCGTCTTCCTTGAAATAATCTCCGAACGAAAAATTCCCGAGCATCTCAAAGAACGTATGGTGTCGAGCTGTCTTTCCGACCTCGTCGAGGTCGTTGTGCTTGCCGCCGGCCCGGATGCATTTCTGCGATGTTGCTGCCCGCGTATAGTCGCGCTTCTCGATGCCAAGAAACACGTCCTTAAACTGGTTCATTCCCGCGTTAGTGAACAGCAACGTCGGGTCGTTTGCCGGCAAAAGCGGCGACGAATGGACGATCTTGTGTCCGTTTTGCTCAAAGTAGTCCAGAAACTTCTGGCGGATCTCGTTGCCTGTCATAAACTGCGATTCTATCACAGCGAAATGGCGCAAAAAATGGACGGCCTTACGAGACCGTCCGAAAGAGGAGAAACAAACTTCTATCTACTTACTTTCCCTGAACCGCAAGGCGGCTGAGTTGATGCAGTATCTTAGTCCGGTGGGTTCCGGCCCGTCATCAAATACGTGCCCCAAATGCCCTCCGCATCGGTTGCAGTGAACCTCCGTCCGAACCTCTTCCGGAATGCTCTTGTCTTCCGTTTCGCCGATGTTCGCCTTGTTCAGGGTTTGGTAGAACGAAGGCCAACCGGTCTCGGAATTGTACTTGTGCTTTGAGCTGAACAACGCGAGTCCGCAAGCTGCACAATAATACGTGCCCTGCTTCTTGTTGTCCGTCAGTTCGCCCGTATACGCTCGTTCGGTTCCTTGTTGGCGAAGCACATAGAATTCCATCGGAGAAAGCTCTTTCTTCCATTCGTCATCCGTCTTCGCGATCTTCGTTCCGTCCCAGGTATCCAGAAATACGAACTCGCGTTGTGTCGTTAACTTGCGGCTATTAGTTCGTACAGGCGTCGGGTCGGCAACCGGCCCAACTTCCTTCAGCTCTGCCGACGATCTATTCGCTAAAAATGTTGAACCCGCTATTCCGAAAAGTAACGCGATCACGATGAAGATCCTGCTGGTCATAACATAGCTCTCGTACAAAGATACCAGAGAATGCTGATCCTATTCCCTACGGAAAATGGTTCGCGTGTCGGACGGGCGATCATGCCAAGCTGTCCGAAACGCGAACCATATGTCATCAGCTAACTTTTAACTTTAGAGTGCTAGTTTGGAAGAACTACCGAGTCAATGACATGAATGACTCCGTTCGAACCTTTCAGATCGACTGCGGTCACAGTTGCCTTGCCGCCCTTTTCATCCATAAGTACCACGTTCTTGCCTTCCATCATTGCCCACAGTTTTCCGCCGGACACTGTTGTGAGCTCGGCCTTTCCGTTACCGGCCTTGATAGCCTTGACCACAGCCTTTGAATCGAGGTTTCCTGCTACTACGTGATAGGTCAAAACCTTGGTCAGCATGCCTTTGTTTTCGGCCTTCAGAAGCGTCGGCACTGTTCCGGCAGGCAGCTTGTCGAAAGCACTATTTACGGGTGCAAAAACTGTGAAGGGGCCATTACCAGACAGTGTGCCCACGAGGTCCGCTGCCTTAACAGCAGCCACGAGCGTGGTGTGATCCGGCGAACCGACCGCGATGTCAACAATTGTCTTGTTCTGAGCAGAAACCGACGACGACGCGATCGCGAGCACCGCAAACGCAAAAATTCCAAAGAATACTTTTTTCATAACAATCTCCCGTTGTTCGTTCTGAATATATTTCTACAGGGCAAGTTCCCTATGTCAGAGGTTTTCGCGAGGATGGAATCTTTGGATTCAGAAATTGTTTGGTTTCATCTAGGGCAACAAGTTTGGCCTTTATTCTGCGATCACATCACCGAAGAGGTCATTCTTTGAAAGCGCTGACAACTTTGACCTGATCAGGTCGAGGTCAAATCCTTGACGAAGCAGATGATCGTAAAACTTCTTGGTTTCTTCGCGCGTCTCAGGCCTGCCCTTTATCCGGATACGTTTTTCGATCGCTTTGTCGATCAGATCGGTTTCGGGGATCTTCTCGAACGCTGTTCTGATCGCATCTTCTACATTTTCCTTACTTAGTTTCTTTTGCGAGAGAGACTGCTGAAGTTTTCGCTTTCCTTGAGGCTTTTGCCGAAGTTTTGAAACGGCGAGATCGGAGGCGAATTGCCTATCATCGAGATATTTATATTCTTCGAGCTTTGCGATGACCGTGTCGACGATCTCAGCATTTGTCCAGTTCTTTTCAAGCAGCCTTTCGCGAAGCTCACCTACCGAACGCGGTTTGGCCGCAAGAAGTTTTACCGCCCGGTGCATCGTCCGTGCGCGTGCCCTATCGGGGTCCTTTATAACCCGCTCTTCATCGGGTTTTGATTCGCGCCGCTTTCGCCACATCAATCCCTAATTCTACATTCTCAACTCCGAATTGGCGCGCGGCCCGCAGAACAATGTTCTTGTTCTATTAGTAATAGCCGATGAATAATTTAGAATTCAGGTGTGGACGGCATTCTCATTATCGATAAACCTACGGGGATCACATCGCACGATGTTGTTGCCCGCGTTCGACGCGCTCTGAAAACGAGGCGCGTCGGGCACACGGGAACGCTTGATCCTTTCGCGACCGGCGTAATGGTCGTTCTCGTTGGAAAGGCGACGCGTCTTGCGCAATTTCTCGACAAGGACGAAAAAGAATATGAAGCGAACGTTCGTTTCGGTTTTGAGACCGACACAGGCGACGTCACGGGATCGCGGACCACGGACTGCGGACTGCGGATCGAAGGTATCGATTCATCATTAAATAACGTCGATTGGGACGAAATGCTTTCGTCATTTCGAGGCGAGATCCAACAGGTGCCGCCGATGTATTCGGCAAAAAAGGTCGATGGCAAGAAGCTATATGAACTTGCCCGTAGGGGCATCGAGATCGAGCGAAATGCTATTACGGTATCGATCCACAAGCTTGAGATCGTCGCATCGGAATTCCGCACCCCGTTTACTGCACTCCGCATTCGAGTAGCTTGCTCGGCCGGAACTTACATACGCACACTTGCCGAAGACATCGGCCGTGCCGTCGGTCTAGGTGCGCATTTGACCGAACTGAGGCGAACTCGGGCGGGCAGATTTGCGATCGACGATGCCGTCAGCTTGGACGAACTCATGTCGTCCGATGATCCGTACGCGTTTCTTCGGCCCGTTCGCGAGGCTGTAGAGCATCTTCCGGTTTTCGAGCTTCGCGAGGATCGCGTCGAAAGAACGCGAAACGGAATGTCCACGCGTGAACTTTCCGGCACATTCACAGACGGGGAGAACGTTCAGATGATAGGCGCGGCCGGCGAACTCGTTGCCGTCGGGACGTTTGTCGATAGCGAAAAAGTCATTCAGCCGAGAGTCGTTCTAGGCTAAAATACGACCAAGTTATGATTATGAAAAAACGAGATCTTGCCATTGGTTTGCTCGGTGCGGTCGGTGCAGCGGTTGCGGTCAAGATGTTGACACGAGCAGGAACCGTTAACTGGGACGATGTGTCGGACGCGGTCCAGCATTCCGATCATTCTCATTTCATAACCGTTGACGGCGCTCGTGTTCATTATCAGGAGTTTGGCGATGCTGCCAACCCGCCAATGGTGCTGATCCATGGCTATACGGCGTCCGTTTTTGTTTGGCGAACGGTTGCCCCGATGCTCGCCGAAGCAGGATTTCGAGTCATCGCGATCGACCTGCTCGGGTTCGGTTATTCGGAAAAGCCGAGATGGTTTGAGTATTCGATCACTTCGCAAGCAAGAATGGTGACGCGGTTTATGGACCACCTCGGTATCGGAAAGGCCGTTATCATCGGCAGTTCTTATGGAGGCGCAGTCGCGGCGACGATCGCGCTTGATTACGCGGAACGCGTCGAAAAGCTTGTCCTTGTAGATGCGGTCTCCAACGACGATCTGAAGAACCATCCGATACTTCGTCTCGCGTCGATACCGGGCATCGGCGAAGCGATCACGCCTTTTCTTGCCGACACAAAGGCCTTTCATCGGCACCGGATGAAAAAGACGCTCTCGCCGGCAAACTACGACCTGATCTCCGAAGAACGGGTCGATTCGATCGTGCGTCCTCTTGCCGCAGCGGACGCTCATCACGCGCTTCTAGCTACGTCGCGAAACTGGCATGCGGAAAGGGTCACCTACGACGCGCATCTCATCAATCATCAAACGCTGATCGTCTGGGGCGAGGATGATAAGGTCATCCCGATCACCGACGGCTACCGCCTCCATGATTCGATCCTTCACTCACGAATGGTCGTTCTCAAAAACTGCGGCCATGTTCCGATGGAAGAACGGAGCGAACTTTTTACGGAATTGGTTGTCGAATTTTGCCGCGACAGAAAGGGCCATATTGAGGGTACAAAGTCAGATGAGATGCGCTTGGAAGATTGAATGCTTGTAAAAGATCCTACGTCTTCAACTCTATATTCCAAAGGCGTTTTCACAACAATTGCAATATGTGGTGGCAAACCGTGGGTTTGGGAAAAACATTGGCGGCGGTTGACTGACAATGCTGCAAGGCTCGGCATCGATCTCTCCGAACATACCGAGGAAAAAACGCGGAGCGCGTTGATGGATGCGATCTCCGTAACCGGTATAGCAAACGGACGTGCGCGCATTACGTTTTCTGATGAATCGCAAAGCCCTATTTGGTCGCAAAGCGTGGAAAAGAAGACGGATCTTTCGATCATAGTCGCCGAGCGACGGCCCGTGCCCGCGAAATTTAAACTCACGATCTCACCGCACCGCGTCAACACGACATCGCCGCTCGTTGGGATCAAGTCATGCAACTATCTCGAACACTTGCTCGCGTTCGAAGAGGCGTCGAAACGTGGGTTTCACGAAGCCGTCCGTGCGAACGAGCGCGGTGAGATTGCTTCAGCGTGCATGGCAAATGTGTTCTGGACAAAAGACGGGAGGCTATTTACGCCAAGCCTCAAAACCGGATGCCTCGCGGGAACGACTCGAGAGTACATTCTTGAGAACCTGGATTGTGAAGAGGTCGAAACTGGAGTCGAAGATCTTGGATCAGCCGATCGGATATTCCTCACCTCTGCGGGTATCGGCGCCATCGCAGTAGCGGAACTTGACGGCCGCCAACTCGATACGTCTGAACATTCTTTGTCGAGCCTGCTTTCGTACTGACTATCAAATAACCACAAAAGGAGTATTGGTTGTTGAAAAGTGAATAGTGAGAAACGGGCGCAAAAAAACGAATGCGCACGTAAATTCTTCGTGAACATTCGTGTTTGATCTGCTTTTTAGGATCTTATGCTGCGGTCTCGAAAAGGGCTAGGATCTGTTTGCCTTCGCTTGAGCGAGGATCGATCGTGCGGAGATGCTTTTGTCCCTGCATTTCCCAGATCGCCGTTACTGAACCTTCTTTTTCGACCGCTTGATAATGAATATCTTCGATCGCCGCCTCTGCCGCCGCTTCTTCGGGCGCTTCGGCCGCTTTCACTGCTTCTTCTGACATTAAAAAAACTAACTCCTTATTGCTCTTATCTTAATACTAAAGTGTTAATAGAACGAGAATTTTCACACAAAATGCGCGGTTTTGTCGAGTTTCAAGTTCAATTAGCCCGTTTCGGATGAAGTTCATAGAACCAAAAGTCGTTATTCGGCTGGTCGATCTTCATCTCGTCGGGCCTTCCGTTCTTGTCGATGGTGAATGTCACGAATCCGCGCGGGAAGTTATATGCCACGCTCGGCCGCCATTTGATCACCCATGTATCGAAATGCCAGTGTTCCAGATCGGCGACGAAATTTGGCGATGGCAGAAACCGCATCACGAGTTTTCCGTTCTCTTCCGAGACACTGATATCTCCGTACATCTTATCGCTGTATGTACCGGCGTAGGCAGACAATGCGAGCGACGGCTTGGTGTTCGGAACTCGCGTCGCATCTACGCGTTTGATTTCCGCTTCGGCTTCGGTTTTGTCGCGCTTCGTACGTTCTGCGGCCTCGGCGTTATAGTCACGTTTGGGAGCGTTCACCAGGACGTCGCGGATCTTGTTCATCATGATCGCGAATCCGGGACCTTCGCTGTTGGTCAAGACGACAAATCCCGCGTTCTCTTCCGGGATCAGGACCGTGTAAGACAGCATGCCATCTAACCCGCCGCTGTGATTGATGATCTTTCGGCCGTAGTAATCGTAAACGAACCATCCCATGCCCACGCCCGAAAAATGCCGCGGTTGAACACCCGCTGCGTTCGATGGCCCGACCTGCTGCGCAAGCCATTGCTGATGCATCTGCCAGCTTTGCGCCTCGCTGAAGATCTGTTTGCCC
>CAYTDJ010000149.1:0-6607 GCA_964436265.1 uncultured Chloracidobacterium sp.
TATCTGAAAATAATGAGATTTCAGAAAGCGGTAAGGACCATCGATGCCGCGACAGACATAGATTGGGGAACGATCGCCGTCGAATGCGGCTTTTACGACCAGGCCCATTTCATCAACGATTTCAAGCATTTCTCCGGCTTCACACCGGACCAGTATTCCAAGATCCACACCAATTACCAGAATTACATTCCAGTCGGCTAGGTAAATTTTTTCCAATACACAGAATCTGTCATCGCGGTACTCTCATCACCGCTATGGAAAATCTATACATAAATCACATTGCCGTTTTTCTCTGTGCCGTGATGAGTTTGGTCATCGGCGGACTTTGGTGGTCGCCCATGCTTTTCGCAAAAGCATGGCAGCGTGAGGTCGGGCTTAGCGACGAACAGCTTAAGGGCGTAAATCCCGCCAAGACGTTCGGGCTGACGTTCCTGCTCGCTTACCTGTCGTCGTACGATCTTGCGTTCTTTCTCGGCGCTCCCGGTACGACGTGGAAATGGGGCGTCGCGGCTGGCCTGCTTACCGCCGTTTGGGCGATCGCGATGTACGTGATCATCAGCCTCTTCGAACAGCGGCCGCTCAAGCTTATGCTCATCAACTGCGGCTACATCGCTGTCTATTTTGCCGCGTGCGGCTTTGTTCTCGGGTTCTGGAGGTAAATATGGCTCAGAAAACATCGGGCGAATTCGAAAAGGAATTTATGGACGGCCTCAAAGCTTCCACCGGGAGGGACCTTGCCGCGTGGATAAAGGTCGTCGATTCTTGCGGCACAAAGAAACGCAATGAAGTTATCGCGTGGCTGAAGTCAGTACACGGCTTTGGACATATGAATGCCTCGCTTCTCGCGGGCATTCACGCAAACGGCGGCAAGCCGGTATACCAAAGCACCGACGGCCTGCTGGAGAGCCAGTTTGCAAAAGCCGTCGAAATGAAACCGCTTTACGAAGCGTTTCTCGAATTCGTTAAAAAACAATTCGCGAACTCGACCGTTCTTCCCAAAAAGACATATGTTTCTATACTCGAAAACCGCGAGTTTGCCGCGATAAACATCAAGCCAAAGGAATTGCGGATCGGACTGGATCTTGGCGACCGGCCGTTTGATGAGATTATCGAAAAAGCGAAACTCACAGGGCCCATGCCGCGAATTTCGCATATGTTCGTTCTCACGGACGCAAAGCAGCTTGATGGCAAGATCGCGGAAGCCTTGAAGGAATCTCACTCCAGGTGTCACTAGCGAAGTGCGTTTCGCAAAAACATAACCAGCGGATAGGCGGCTTTGAAGCTATCTGCAAGCAGTTTTGGATAGTCTTTGCTCGCGGCCTCTGCCTCGGAAAACTCTTCACCGACAGTGAAAGACTTGAGCTTTAGGTACTCGATCGCCGGGTGATCTGCCGAAAAGCCTTTAGGAGGTTTAGAGAGACGGTCGCCGTGAAATCCGCCAAACCGATCGAGAAATTTCTTGGCCTCGACGATCTTGAAGAATTCCTTCGCGTTCTTGTCGATGTATGTCCGGATCTTCAATAGCTCGCCCGCGTCAGGCATATGTTTGCCTGCGGCCGAAAAGAACATCTTCGGCTGAACGTGAAAGTAATATCCGGGCGACATTGCCTTGCGGCCGCCCGGCGCGATGAACGCACCGAGGTTGGTCTTATACGGGCTTTTGTCTTTCGAGAATCGAACGTCCCGATAGATGCGAAAAACGCAAGACTTCGGATCGAGTCCGGAGACAGCCCCGTCAAATCTCGAGATCCGCCCGATAAGGTCGCCTGTGACAGCGATGACATTGTCATTGGCTTTTACAAAAGCCGCCTTATTCGCATTAAACCAATCGCGGTTATTGTTCTTGTCGAGCTTTTTCAGGAAGTCGATGGTTTCAGGTTCAAGCATAAACTAACCGCCGTGGGCCGCCTTTGCGCGCTCTCCTATCTGTTCTGGCGTCAGGTCTTCTTTATGGGTAGCAAATCCCCATAAATGTCCGAACGGATCCTTGAAGTGTCCTGACCTGTCACCGTAAAACTGGTCTGCCACGGGCTTTAACACTTCGAGCCCTTCGGCGACGGCTTTCTCGGTAAACGAATCGACATCCTCAACGTAGATGTAAAGGCTAACGCCCGAACCTCCGACCGTTTCAGGGCTGACCGCCATCGGAGGAAATTCGTCCGCCATCATGAATATCGCGTTGCCTATCTTCATTTCGGCGTGCCCTACCATTCCCGGTTGGCCGATGCGGTAAAGTTCTTCGGCTCCGAATGCTCGTTTGTAAAATTCGATCGCAGCTTCGGCATTTCGGCAAATAAGGTACGGGGTTATTCCTTCGTAACCTTTCGGTATCGGATTTACATCGCTCATCGTTTGTTCTCCTCTGAATTTGGTTCGGCAAATCTATTTCAAATCGGGACCTATGTCAACGAAATTTGACGCAGGCGATGATTTCTATGGTGTGTATTCCTGATACGATGTCGCGAACAATTGTGTCCAGAATTGCCGGTTTATCCGGGATTTTTGAAATGTTTACCATAAAGGTTGATAATGCTGAGACAAACCCGGAGACAAGATATGAACGGATGCGAGCATCTTTCGGAAATAAGATCTGTGACGGCGAGTTCAGAGGGCTGTGAGGATTGCCTGAAGATCGGCGGACGCTGGGTCCACCTGCGCATGTGCATGTCCTGCGGCCACGTCGGCTGCTGTGACAGTTCGCCGAATAAACACGCAACACGGCACTATAACGAATCGGCACATCCTATAGTCAGATCGGTCGAGCCGGGCGAAGATTGGGGATACTGTTATGCCGATGACAAATTTTATGAGACTTTGCCAAGTGCTTGAGGCCCGAAAGGGTAATGGCCGATCCTAATAAAATGAACGAAAGAGCTTACCCCGAGATACCGCTTGACGCCTGGCGTCCAACCAAGAATACGCTGCATCTGTATTGCCAGATCGTCGGCAAGATCCGTCTTGCGATGCACCCGCGGATCAATCACTGGTGGCATGTGCCGCTTTACGTAACGCCGCGAGGACTTTCAACGCGGACAATCCCCTACACCGGCGGCAATTTCGAGATCGAGTTTGATTTTCACAAACATGTATTAGAGATCAGATTGAGCGACGGCCGGCTTGAGGATTTCGCACTTTACGACGGACTCACCGTTGCCGATTTTTACAGCAGCATTTTTCTCAATCTTGCGAAGCTTGGCATTGACCCAAAGATCAAGCCAATTCCCTACGAAGCTCCTTCGACGACGCCGTTTCCCGAAGACACCGAGAACAAGTCATACGACAAAGAGTTCGTCGAGAGGTTTCATCAAACACTTGTAACGGTCGACCACATCCTGAACGAGTTTCGAGGACGCTTTTGCGGCAAATCGACGCCTGTTCATATGTTCTGGCACAGCTTCGACCTTGCGTTGACTAGGTTTTCGGGAAAACGTGTCACGCCACGCGAAGGTGCCGGAATCGTCGAGCGCGAAGCATATTCGCACGAAGTGATAAGCTTTGGCTTCTGGTTCGGCGACGATAAGGAAAACAGTGTGGCCGCACCCGCTTTTTATTCATACACGGCTCCCGAACCCGACGGGCTTTCCGAAGAACCGCTCTCGCCGCCCTCTGCAATATGGGCCGAATCGAACGGCGCACATCTCGCGTTGCTGATGTACGAAGATGCAAGAAACGCCGCCGACCCCGATGCAACCGTTCTCGGTTTTCTGGAATCTGCTTACCAGGCCGGAGCAAAACGCGCAGAATGGAAGATCGACGACCTCGCTCATTGAGGAGTCAATACCGATCTTCGCTCCGGTTCTGAGGCGTATGATAAATCTCCATCTGGTTCTCCTCGTTTTGATATTTTCGATCCCGATGTCCGTTTTCGGACAATCACCGACGGTCGATCAAATACTCGCGGAAGCGGCTGCCTCAGTCGGAAGGCCCAGCGATATTTCCAAACTTAAGAGCATTCTCGCTTTCGCGGACTGCGTCGGTCCAAAAGGCACTTATTCGACGAAGATCGCCTCCTTTCGTACCAACAAGACACGATTCGAACAGACCTACTCTTACAAGCCCGATCGACTTATCGTGAACATAAACGGGGACGTAGTTTGGACCGTGAGCGAAAAAGGGCCCGAGATCTCGACCGCATTTCAAAGAATGGCGGCACGCGGCCACGAATATCAGAAAATGGCTTTCGACGTTCGCAGTTTTTTTACCGGCCTTAAATCAGCCGGTGAAGAAGATTTCGAAGGCAAACCGAGCATCAAGTTATCGGGAAAGAACGAGCTTGAAATGGACGCGGATGTTTATTTTGACAAGCTGTCAAAACGATTCAGCGGTTATGTCTTGAAGGTCCCGAACTCCGACAAAACGATCAAGAATGTCGTTCTCGAATGGAAAAGAGTCGGCAATTTGATGCTTCCTTCGGTGGTTCGCGCTACCGACGATCAGGGAGATTGGACGCTCAGGTTTCACACGATCACTCTCAATAATGCGGTGGAGAAACTATTGGAAATACCGCCGCGGGTCGCAGACATTGCCGAGCTGATGAAGCTGCACGAACTGCAGAAAGAAGCACATTTGAGTTACAACGCCGGGCTCTTCGTCGAGATGTTCGCCGATCAGCTGATGCAGCTGCAGCGCGGCAGCGTTGTCACTCGTTCGCGTTCAGAAAACCTCGCGAGATTCAAGAACTATTTTTCAACTTTTAAGTTCCAGGAGTGGGAAGATATCAAGCCGCCGATCGTAAAGATCTCGAACGATGGTTCGATGGCAACTATCATCGTTCAAAAAAGCGTAAAAGGAACGTACAAGAACGACAAAGGCGAAGAGGTATTCGATCATACCATCTTCGCCTGGCTCGAGGTCTGGGAAAAGGTCGACGGCAAATGGAAGGTCACAACCGTCGCCTCGACCGAAAAGAACGGTGCGAATTAAGTCCTATTTCGCACCTTTGTAGATGGCTCCGTTCTTCATTACGAAGACAACGTTTTCCATTCGTTTGATGTCGGTGAGCGGGTCGCCCGGAACCGCGACGATATCGGCAAACTTCCCGACGGTCAGCGAACCGATCGTTTTGTCCAAACCTAAAAGCTTCGCGGCGTTCAAGGTTCCTGCCTGAATAGCGTCCATCGGCTTCATCCCGCCCCATTCGACCATTAGGGTGAACTCGTGAGCATTCGTCCCATGCGGGATCACGCCGGCGTCCGTGCCGAGTGCGATCATAACTTTGTTCGCGACAGCCAGCTTTATCGCGTGCCTCATCGCGGCCGCCGCGGCCAATGCTTTTTCGCCACGATATCCTCGAAGCACATTGTTCTTTGCAAGCTTTTCCACGGTCTCGCCGGCCATCAGCGTCGGCACAAGGAACGTTCCTTTTTCGGCCATCAGCTTTGCTCCTTCCTCATCGAGGAATGAACCATGCTCGATCGACGAGACGCCCGCACGTGTTGCGATCTTGATGCCTTCGGTCCCGTGCGCGTGAGCCGCCACTTTACGTTCGAGTTTGTGCGCCTCATCGACCATTGCTTTTAGCTCTTCGAAAGTATATTGCGTCGCTCCGACCGCATCGCCTTCGCTCAGGACGCCGCCGATTGCGCAGGTCTTTATCACATCTGCCCCGTACTTCACCTGATATCGAACTGCCGCACGCACTTGTTCCGGCCCGTCGGCGATACCCGTTTTGTAATCGCCGTCAGCAAGTCCCGGTTTGAATCCGTTCTCGTCGCAATGCCCGCCCGTGATCCCTATCGAATGTCCCGCGGTCACCATTCTTGGCCCGGCGATCCAACCTTCGTTGATCGCACGCTTTAACGACATATCGTCGAAGTTTCCGGCTCCGACATTTCGGATCGTCGTGAAGCCGCCCATCAGAGTCTTTTCAGCGTTGCGGACGCCGAGTATCGCCCCAAACGAATCGAAATCACGCACGCGGGCACCGTCCCCGTTCGGGTCGCCGAGTACGCGGCCGATTATGTGTGTATGCGAATCGATAAAACCGGGCATTAGCGTTACATCTCCGAGGTCTATCGTCTTCGTTCCCGCCGGGACAGTAATGCTCGCGAGCGAACCTATCGCCATTATCTTGTCGTCGCTTATCACAACGGCTCCATTCAGGATCGGCGGCGCGCCCGTTCCGTCAATGATCCTGGCGGCTTTCAGGACGACGATGCCCGCACCTTTCCGCTCGCCCGGAGCACCGACGCCCTGGGCCGAGACGGCTGCGGCAAAAACGAACATTGAGAACACGGCGACCATCGATCTGCGAAGTTTTGACATAATTTTCTTTGATAAGGTGTAAGGTATTGGAACTTGGCGATTATAGGCTCGCTCGTGTGCTAATTACAATTCGGCCCCGTGCGGTTCTCCCGTCGCGGCCTTCGTGGCAAAATCTAGGAAGATGATCGACCTAAGAAGCGACACGGTTACCAAACCGACCCGAGCGATGCGGGCTGCGATGGCCGCGGCTGACGTCGGCGACGACGTATTTGGCGAAGACCCCACCGTCAATCGCCTGCAGGAACGCGCCGCAGAGATATTTGAAAAGGAAGCGGCGATGTTCGTCCCGTCGGGCTGTATGGGCAACCAGATCGCCGTAAAGGTCCACACTAAGCCCGGCGAC
>CAYTDJ010000150.1:0-6544 GCA_964436265.1 uncultured Chloracidobacterium sp.
AAGCCCGTCCTTTCGCTCCTTTTGGCCCTGCTGTGAGCCCGGTGTTGCCGCGTACATGTTGAACCACATTCGCGTAACACCACGCGGCGTACCCGGATAGAACCTTGCACGGCATAGCAATCGTGCGAACTCGTAGTTCTTGGCGTCCTTTTGCCAGCCGCGGAAAGGCCGATCTTCGGGATCTGCGTCTATCCACACATAGTCGCCGTCATTGACCCCAAGCTCTTTCGCGTCGTTGGGATTAATGTCCACATATCCTTCGGTCACAAACGGCATGCGTTTGTCGCGTCTGTAAACGTCACCGAACGGTCCGAACAGCATCGCGTTCATGTCTGTGTCGATCGGTGTTGTGTGTGCACCGTGTCGATATTTCGGCGTGTGGAAAATGAACTTGTAATCGTCCTTGATCAACGGATGCGGTTTGTTTTTGGCTTCTGCCCATGTATAAACGACGTTTCTTCCGCAACGCGTTTCGCACGATAGATCATCGCGTTTTACACCGTAGTCCTCGGGTTGTGCGGGCCTCAAAGCTTCGTGCGGAGCCGAAATGATTATGTTTGGCTCGTAGAACGTCGAATCAACAGGCTCGCGGTGAACCGGAAGATTTTCGCCGGCCTCGATGAATTCATCTTCCTCTCGGTACATCTCGAGTCTGCCGCTCTTCGTGTACCAGGGCGTCGCGTCTGTAAGTTGATCGTAGCCAACATTCTTCGGCGTTGTACGGCTCAGCATGATGGATGGAATGCCATTCAAAGCCTTTTCGTGGAGATCGTTGAACGAATATCCTTTGGTGTTGGTCGAATTGTCGAGGATCCTCTGTAGATAGATGTCAGTCCGGCCTTCGCGAACGAATTTCCAATAGTCATTGAATCGATTGTCACCGGTAAGATCGGCCAGCTTTGAGGCTACGGTCGCAAAAACCTCGATATCACCCATCGTGTTGAAGATCCTCTCGATCGGCGTTTTTGGAAAAACGAGAAGGAACGGATTTGTGACCGAAGCGGTCATATCCGGATGCTTCAGCTCGGCCCACGAATCAACACCAAATACGACGTCCGCCCATTCGCATGATGTTGACCACCACCATTCGTTAACCGCGATCATTTCGATCCGTGGAAGTGCGTTTACGACCATGTTGTAGTGCCATTTAACGTTTCCAAGGATGGAATTCGCGTTTGCGAACCAAAGCGATTTTGTCGGGCACGGCATGTGAGTCTTGCCGGTCAACAGCCTGTTTCCGACGCGTAGCGGATGATCTTCATGGTTATAGTAATGTGCGGATTCGGCCTTCCAATACTGTTTTGGCCGGGCGTTTTTTGCCGGATCAAGTTCGATATCGAACGGGTTCTCGTTGATGTACTGCGGTGCACCATTAAACAGAGCCGTTCGGTAGTTGCCCGCATACGACCCGACGTTTCCGCCTATCTTGCCGACATTTCCTGTCAAGGCTGCTAACAGAAACACGTCCCGATCCTTGTTGTCGCTGTTGAAGAATTGGTTTGGCCCCATGCCGACTGCGATCAAAGTGGTGCCAAAGTCTTTGGCGAGATGGCGTGCCAGGTTCTGTATCGCGGCCGACGGAGCCCACGTCAGTTCTTCGACCGTCTTTGGATCAAAGTGAGCGGCATACTCCTTTACAAGATCGAACACCGGGCGGCACTTTACTTTTGACCCATCGGCCAGTGTGACCTCAATTACGCCTTCAAGTTGGGCGTCGGCCGCCTTCGAGTTCTTTCCGACATCATCGCGTGTAAGCGTTTGCGGAGCGTTCTTTTTGCCGTCCCAGATAACATAGTCGCCCCACTCCAGCCGGAGTTTTTCGGGGACCACATTTTGTGTCGTCTGCTGGATCGGCGGCGGCTCTTTTTCTCCTTCTCTAACGATGAAGGTCTGCTTTAGTTCAGCTGGGGCGGTTCCGAATACCTCCGATGCCTTGAGATACTTCAGGTTATCCATTCGAACAAGGATCGGCAGGTCGGTCCACTGCTGTACGTATTCTTTGTCGTAGAGATTTTCCTGCATTATCACGTTAGCAAGGCCGAGAGCGACAGCCGGCGTTGTTCCGGGGCGAACGACGATGACATCGTCCGCCTTCGTCGCCGTCGCCGAGTATTCGCACGCGATCACTACAACCTTTGTGCCCTTCATACGTGCTTCGGTCAGCCAGTGAGCGTCCGGCATCTTTGTCGTGATCCAGTTCATTCCCCAAACGACCACCGTCTTTGCTTGCTCGACCGAGTTAAGGTCAAATTCGACCGTTTGCTGGCCGGTGACCATAGTGTGTCCGGGCGGCAGATCGGTATGCCAGGAATAATTATCAAATCCTTTGCCGCCAATTGCCTGATCGGGGCCGACGCCTCGGATCTTCGAATCGAGCAGCGCCATCGAGTTCGCCATTCGGTACATTCCGAAAACGCGCGTCATTCCCAGTAGAGGCATTCCGCCGCGAAACTTCATCACCTGAGTGCCTACTCCTTGAGTCGCCTCAATAGTTGCTTCGTCGTAGTGCTGCTGTTTCAATTTTTCCTTTCCAGCGTCGCCCGTGTAAGTTTCTGCAATATTCTTAAGCGCGGCAGCCACGATCGCCGCGCCTTCATCGTGCGACATTCGCACCCACTCATCGCGGCCGCGATTAAAATAACTCTCATCCGGACGGCCATCTCTGCCTCGCGGAAATCCGTCTTCGTACCACTTCTTGAACCCGGCACGAACCATTGTTCCGTTGACTCGTCGATCACCGTAGAATCTGCGCGTCAACGCAAGGCCTTTTTGGCATACGCGCGGATCCCATCGATGTGAAGTGCCGTTTCCGAATAGATCGGTTGCTTCGCCGTACTTCATCGTCGGGCCGATGCGTGTGATCACGCCTTGCCGAACGTGTGCATTCAAAAGGCAGTTATGAGTGTCATTCGGTGCACACGTGAATGTGTATCGGGAGTCGTACTTCCATAGATCGCGGTAGACCTTTTCCCAATCCCGGTTCGGATAGACCGCAAGCGGATTGGTAATGGCCTCAAGCCCCCAGGCATTCGTCGTTGAAGCTACCAATGCGCCGAAACCGGCTGCCGAAATCCTTGCCATGAACTCGCGTCTGGAAATCTCGTTTTTCATAACTTTCCTTGTTTTCGCTCCGCTACTTGGCGTTCAATGAACGCAGATATACAACGATCGATTCGATCTCCGCCTGTGTTAGAACCTTTCGGATCGGCGACGGATTCCCAAAGCCCTGCATCACCGTTCCTTGCCGTCCGCGACCGATGGTTCCGACAAGAAATGTGTCGGTCACATTTGTCAGAAATGCCTTGTTCCCTAACGCAGGGCCGTCACCGCCAACTCCATTTTTTCCATGGCATCCGGCGCAATTCTCTGTGAACAGGTTCGCGCCGAGTGTCGGGTCACCTTTGGCCCAGATCTGAGGCTGCGTATCCGGCGTCGCCTGTACGTTTCCTCCAAGCTGCCTGATGTATGCAACAAGTCCCCGGATCTCGTCCAGTGTGAAACCATTTTCGCGTTCACCCCACGGAAGCATCGGACGGCCTGGTCGCCCGCTCCGTATCGTTTGGATCAGGAATTCGTCAGATGCCAGAGAGAGAAAGTCGGGATTCGTGATTGATGGGTTAGGAACAAGCCCGGGAAAACGTGTTCCCTTGCCGTTTGATCCGTGACAACTCGAGCAAACCGCCGTATAAATTGTCTCTCCGTTGTTCGCAAACTCGCGGGAACCAAAACGCATCGCTTTTACCCGATCCTTTGGAAGGTACAGGTCCGGAAGCGTTCGCCGGCGGAGCGATAGTGTATATAACGTGAGCAGATCTATCTGGTTATCCGTTAAACCAAGGACCGGCATCTGCGAACCTGCGACGGTCGATGCGGGAGAGCGGAAATGCTGGACGATCCAGTTCGATAGAGTGCGGTCTCCGGGAACCCGCGTAAAGTTCAGCTGATTTGGGTCTTTGAAACCGGAAAGCGACAGATTGATGCCGGCGTCTCCGCCAAAATTACCTACTGCGTGGCATCCGGCACATCCTAAAGTGTTAAATTGCGCCTTTGCCTCGATGAGCTTTGGCGCACCCATTTGTGTGTCGAGAAAGACCTTCAACGCCGCCCTGTCTGGTTCGGAGATTTCCCGGAACGATGTCTTCCACGCTCCGTTCGTTTCCTGCTGGGATTTTTGAAGGTGAGCCGAATACCATTCGGCGTTATAACCTTTCAGGCCGACATGTGAGAGATCCGGTCCCTCCATTCCGGTGACATTACCGCCCGGGCGAAGCGTCCCGCCTTTTCCGTCGAGGCGGTGGCAGGCGTAACAGTCAAGCCTCTCAAACGCCTTACGTGCGTTCTCAAGCGTAGGCAGGTTCGGCACATTAAGCGGTGTATGACAGGTGCCGCAGCTTGCATAGGCGTATTTCGCAGGGAGCATGGGCTCCGTCCAAAAATGCACGTTTCCGTGCGCGTCATCTTTTTCTGTCGCCTGTCCTTGTCCTCCGTGACATACAGTACAGCCGATCTCTGTTGGGTTGTGGACGACCGGCTTATGGACCGCGCCCACCTTTAGATCAGTCGAGATCTGCTCTCCGGAAGCCATTCCCACATGACACGTAACGCAGCGGTCGGTGACCTTTAGGTTTGGATTTACGATCTGCCGAAGCCGAACGTCGATCGGACCCTCGTTGGTCTTCGCACTGTTTTGGATGCCGTGCCAGTCCTTTAAGAAGTTCTCGGAGACAGCCGCCGCGGCGAGCAGGATAAAAACGCCAATACTTGAGACCATCAACAGATATTTATTCTTGTTCATAGCATCAATGGCCTCCCCAGTCTGATGGCGACCAGAAGAAGTCCCAATTCGGACCGCGGAAGTACGTCCCGATCACCGTCAGAACAATGAACCCGCACAGGAAACACGTAAACAAAGCAAGAGCTCCCGCTCGAGTCGAGTTATATTTGCGTACCGCCCAAATTGAAAATGCGGCATAGATCGCAGTGAGCACCGTCCCCGGATTTACGAATGTGATGATCAGCTGTGGAATGTCCGGGAACCATTCTCGAAGCCAGCCGAACTTGATAGCAAAAGCTTCGACAAGGATCGAAGACGCAAATCCGACCAAGGTCGACCATTTCACAAGCTTCCAACCGCCCGGACCGCCAAACCATTCACCTGTGCCTTCTTTTTCGCGGTCAAGAAATGGGATCAATCCCAATCCGATTACACACAGCATCGGTATGCCGATACCGCCCATGAACGCAGAAAATGAAACGATCTCCTGCAGCCCCAGGAAATACCATGGGGCCTTAGCGGGGTTCTCGGGTACGAGTGGATTTGCGAGTTCCTTAAGCGGTGCATCAGAGATAAATGCCAGGCCGATGCAGATAAACGTGGTTAGCATCAGCACGCCGAGTTCGGCATAAAAAAGGTGCGGCATTGACGGGACTGTGTGTTCCGGACCGCTGCCGACGGCGGATGTTTTCCCTTTCACGACCGCCGCAAGGTGATAGGTCTTGGCCGGGGAGTCTGTGAAGACCGGATAGAATTCCTTGGCTTCTCCTGCGACACGCTCGTCGGCGTCTTTTGGTTTCGCTAGCCCGCCGTCTTTGCGTATTCGCCAGAAATGGACGGCCATCAACATCGCGAGCGTCAAAGGGAGGATCATTACGTGCAGCAGATAGAAGCGGATGAGAGCTTCCTCGCCGACCTTGTCTGAACCTAGCAGGATCTCCTTCTGCAGGCCGCCGATATCCAGCCACTGAGTGATACCCATAGCGTCCGTTATCTCACGCGGCGACTGTGCGATATTGGCACCGATCGTGATCGCCCAGTAAGCAAGCTGGTCCCACGGAAGCAGATATCCCGTAAACGAAAGTCCCAAGGTTGTAACCAGCAATCCCCAGCCGATAAACCAGTTGAATTCACGAGGTTTGCGGTACGACGCTGTATAGAAAGCCCGAGCCATATGAAGGATCACGGCTACGACCATCACATTTGCCGCCCAGCGATGTATGTTTCGCATGAAGCGGCCCGTTGGAACAATGAAGTGAATGTCCTTTATCGATTGATAAGCAATGTCCGGATACGGTTTGTAATAGAACATCAGCAGAATTCCCGTCACAAGCGTGATAAGGAACGCGGCCGTCGTAATGATGCCGAGCCCCATCGTCGTGCTCCAACGCAGGCTCCAAAGGTGCGTACGAACCGAATGCAAGTGCAAAAAGACATTGCCGAAGATGAATGACGATCGCGTGCGGTCGGTCTTAGGCGGACCACCGCGAAACATCGCGCGATAAACGTGGTTAGGGATCGCCCGTAGGTTCGTCCAAAATTCGTGTAATGCGGAATAGTTTTCGGCTTGCATAAACCTATACCTTCGTTCCGGCTTTCACCGTTTTCTCTTCATCGACCGTTACGGTCGAACCGCTTAACGAAACCTTGAGCCAAGGAAGCGGCTTGGGTGCCGGGCCTTTTCTGACTGTACCGTCCTTTGTGAAACCTGAGCCGTGGCAGGGACAGTGAGAACGGGCAGGGCGCGCTTTCCCGATGCAGCCGAGAGGA